>NZ_CP023702.1:4500000-4745000 GCF_008704555.1 Streptomyces nitrosporeus | reverse complement strand
CGGGTGGTGCGGGACGACGGCGGGCCGATCCGGTTCCGGCACGCCTTGGTGCGCGGGGCGATGGGCGTGGTCGAGGTCCTGGGCACCCTCGGTGTCGTCGCCTGTGTCTCGTCCTTGGTGTCGGCCCGCGGCCGACGGCTCGGTGACGTGTTCGCGGGCACCCTCGTCGTACGCGAACGGGTTCCCGCGGGGCGGGCCGCCGTCGTTCCGCCGCCTCCGCCCTGGCTCGTGGGGCGTTTCTCGCAGCTGGACCTGTCCACGGTCCCCGACGAGCTGTGGCTGGCGGTACGCCAGTACCTGACCCGTATGCGCCAGCTGGATCCCGCCGTGGACCGGTCGATCGCCGACCGTCTGGCGGCGGACCTCGTCGCCCGTACCGGAGTTCCCGTTCCCCCCGGGGTGCCGACGGCGGC
The DNA here is from genome assembly GCF_008704555.1 of Streptomyces nitrosporeus. NCBI lineage: Bacteria > Bacillati > Actinomycetota > Actinomycetes > Kitasatosporales > Streptomycetaceae > Streptomyces > Streptomyces nitrosporeus. The sequence continues at coordinate 4,744,587 of NZ_CP023702.1, read as the reverse complement.
CTTTCTGGCAGCGGTGGTCAGCGAACGCCAGACGCGCGATGTCCGCCGGGTGAGGGCCACGGCGGGCCACCGGGCTTCCGGGCACCCGACGGCGTACCTGCCGTCCGGGGCACAGGAAGGGGCGCAGTCCGGGGCGCGGCAAGCCCTCGCCGATCCCTTCCGGCCCCACCGGCCGGTCGGCCCCACCGGCCCCACCGGGCCTGCCGCCCCTGTCGTCCCGACCGCGCTCACCAGCCCCGTCGGAGACGACAGTCCCGTACCCGAGAGGGCCCCGGGTACGACGGGACCCGGCTCATCGGCCGCCACGGGCTTCGCGCCTCCCGCGTAGCCACTGCCGTCGGGTCCGGCTGCTTCACCCCGCCTGCCGGGGGGCCGGTGAGGGCGGCGATTCGAGATCCTCCAACTCGACGCCAGGGGCCGCGAGGACGACGTCCCCGGCGATGTGAACGGTATGCCGCTCACCCGTGTCCAGTGCGCTGACCCGGTATTCGTCCACAGTCAGAGGGCCGTTGTCAGTGGCGTGCGTTTCACTGTCCACCAAGGCCCAGGACTGATCGACGGTACGGGGGGCGAGCACCGGGTCCGTGAAGGTGACCAGACGAACACGGGTCTCGCCGGAATCGGGGGTGAGGCGCAGAAGCCGGCTCGTGGCGACGAGGAAAGCGGGGGAGGTTCCGGAGAAGGTGCGGGCGCGGACGTTGCCTTCGGTGGCGTGAAGGCCGGCCGGGTCCGTGCGTACCCAGGTCACGCCTTCGAGCGCCGCTCCGCGGACCTGCCAGTCCGCGGCGTGCAGTTCGAGCCGGATGGGGCGGCCCAGGTCGTCCAGAGCCAGGTCGACGGAGCCCAGGTGTGTACCGGAGGGCGACGTGGTCCGGGAGACGTAGCGCCACCCGGAAGGGCCGGGGGCGCATTGGAAGTGTTCTTCACCGAGGGGGGTGTGGTCATGGGGATCGTGGAGCGAATACCTGCCTCGGGGCATGGGGTCCTTCGGGTTCCTCGGATACGTACGCGTGCGACGACGGGACGGCTCCCGGCGTAAGACGGGACGGCTCCCTGCGTAACCGGTGGCATCGGGTGCCGGGTGCCGCTCCGGGCTCGGGTGCCGGGTGCCGGGTGCCGGGTGCCGTTGCAGGATCTGCGGGTGGCGGGTACCACTCCGGGATCTGCGGGTGGCGCGGCCGGTTCCGGCTCGGCGACAAGGTGCGGTACGGGGCAGGCCCCCGGCACGGGGGTGCGGGGGCCTGCGCTCGGACCTGTTCGCCGGAAGGGGCGCCGACCGGGGCCGGCGGCCTTCTCAGTAGCGGTAGAGGTCGGACTTGTACGGGCCTTCGACCGGCACGCCGATGTAGTCGGCCTGCTCCTGGCGCAGGGTCGTGAGCTTCACGCCCAGTGCGTCGAGGTGGAGCCGGGCGACCTTCTCGTCGAGGTGCTTGGGCAGGACGTAGACGTCGGTCGGGTAGGACTCGGGCTTGGTGAAGAACTCGATCTGCGCCAGGGTCTGGTCCGCGAAGGAGTTCGACATCACGAAGGACGGGTGGCCGGTGGCGTTGCCGAGGTTCAGCAGACGGCCCTCGGAGAGCACGATCAGCACCTTGCCGTCGGGGAAGGTCCAGGTGTGGACCTGCGGCTTGACCTCGTCCTTGACGATGCCGTCGATCTTCGCCAGGCCGGCCATGTCGATCTCGTTGTCGAAGTGACCGATGTTGCCCACGATGGCCTGGTGCTTCATCCGGGCCATGTCACCGGCCATGATGATGTCCTTGTTGCCGGTCGTGGTCACGAAGATGTCCGCGGTCTCCACCACGTCGTCCAGCGTGGTCACCTGGTAACCGTCCATCGCCGCCTGCAGCGCGCAGATCGGGTCGATCTCCGTGATGATCACCCGGGCACCCTGGCCGCGCAGGGACTCCGCGCAGCCCTTGCCCACGTCGCCGTAGCCGCAGACGACGGCGGTCTTGCCGCCGATCAGGACGTCGGTGGCGCGGTTGATGCCGTCGATGAGGGAGTGGCGGCAGCCGTACTTGTTGTCGAACTTCGACTTGGTGACCGCGTCGTTGACGTTGATCGCCGGGAAAAGGAGGGTGCCGTCGCGGTGCATCTCGTACAGCCGGTGCACACCGGTGGTGGTCTCCTCGGTCACGCCGCGGATCTCGGACGCCAGCTGGGTCCACTTCTGCGGCGACTCGCCCAGGGTCCGGTTCAGCAGGGTGAGGATGTGCGCGTACTCCTCGCTGTCCGCGGTCGAGGGGTCCGGGGCCTGGCCGGCCTTCTCGAACTCGACACCCTTGTGGACGAGGAGGGTGGCGTCACCACCGTCGTCGAGGATCATGTTCGGGCCGCCGGTCGGGGTGTTCGGCCAGGTCAGAGCCTGCTCCGTGCACCACCAGTACTCCTCCAGGCTCTCGCCCTTCCACGCGAAGACCGGCACACCGGCCGGGGCGTCAGGGGTGCCGGTCGGGCCCACCGCGATGGCCGCGGCCGCGTGGTCCTGGGTGGAGAAGATGTTGCACGAGGCCCACCGGACCTCGGCGCCGAGAGCGACGAGCGTCTCGATGAGCACCGCCGTCTGCACCGTCATGTGCAGCGAACCGGTGATGCGCGCGCCCGCCAGGGGCTGCGCCGCGGCGTATTCCTCGCGGATCGACATCAGGCCGGGCATCTCGTGCTCGGCGAGGGTGATCTCCTTGCGCCCGAAGGGGGCGAGGGAGAGGTCGGCGACCTTGAAGTCCGTGTTCCTGGCGGCCGTCGTCATGATGGGCTGCTCCTCATGATGGGTCGGGAGTGGGCTGGATGGCTCCGTGGTGGCCACGGGCATACGGATGCCCGGGCGATCACAGCGCAGTCCGTCGGAGGCCCTCTCTCCCTCGGCCGGTCCGCGACCGCGGACCGATCGACCGCCATCAGCAGCGACGTCTGGTACTGCGACGAATCTACACCGAACGGCCCAGCGAACCCCAGTCCCACCGGGGATCGTGATGGGTCACCGGGCCGTTCGGGGCCGGACCGCGGGGCTTGTGGCCTGAACCTTCCGGTGACCGGTCCCTCTCGGCCACCGGAGGAGCCGGAGGAGAGGACCGGGGACCGGAGGCGGACCGAAGGCGGACCGGAGAAAGGCCGGAAGAAGGCCGACGGGGGTGTGTCAGGGTGCGGTGGAGCCTTCGGACGACGGCCCCGTGCCCGTGGTGCCGGGCGTCTCCGTTCCGCCCGGCCGTTCCGTGCCGCCGGAGTCCTTCCCCGGGTTGGTACCGGCGGCGGCGGCCTGGGCGTTGTAGATGTCGGGTTCGAGGTAGATGACGCGGGCGATCGGGACCGCGGCCCGGATGCGGGCCTCGGCGGCGTTGATGGCGTCGGCGATCTCCGACGCGGACTCGTCGTGCCGGACCGCGATCTTGGCCGCGACCAGCAGCTCCTCCGGGCCCAGGTGGAGCGTGCGCATGTGGATGACGCGGGTCACGGTGTCACCGTCCACCACCGAGTTCTTGATCTTCTCGACGTCCTCGATCCCGGCGGCCTCGCCGAGCAGCAGCGACTTGGTCTCCGCCGCGAGGACGATCGCGATGGCGATGAGCAGGATGCCGATGCAGAGGGTGCCGATGCCGTCCCAGATGCCGTTTCCGGTGCCCAGGGCGAGGCCGACACCACCGAGGGCCAGGACCAGACCGACGAGCGCTCCGAAGTCCTCCAGCAGGACCACGGGGAGTTCGGGCGCCTTGGCCCGTCGGACGAACTCCGTCCAGGAGAGCTTGCCGCGGGTCTCGTTGGACTCCTTGATGGCCGTCCGGAACGAGAAGCCCTCGGCGATGATCGCGAAGATCAGCACGCCCACCGGCCAGTACCAGGCTTCGATCTCGTGCGGGTGCTTGATCTTCTCGTAGCCCTCGTAGACGGCGAACATGCCACCGACCGAGAACAGCACGATGGAGACGAGGAACGCGTAGATGTAGCGCTCACGTCCGTAGCCGAAGGGGTGCTGGGGGGTGGCTTCCCGCTGGGCCCTCTTGCCTCCCAGGAGCAGTAGTCCCTGGTTGCCGGAGTCCGCGAGCGAGTGGACGCTCTCCGCGAGCATCGACGACGAACCACTGAAGAGGAACGCCACGAATTTGGCCACCGCGATCGCGAGATTCGCGGCGAGTGCCGCCACGATCGCCTTGGTTCCGCCTGACGCGCTCATGGGTGCGTGGTGTCCCTTCCTCGGTGCTGCGGCACGGTGCCGCGATTCGGCCGGACATTGTTGCAGCCGGTGTTGCGGACGGTACGTCAGACCGCCACGGTCGCGCGGAACAGTGTGCCCGTACCGGACACTTCGACCGGTTCGTCCGCCGGTACGAAGACCGATTCCCCGGGTGCGAGAGTGAGTTCACCGGCCCGGGGGCCGCCTGCCGTGCACAGCAGGATCTGCGGCGCGCTCACGGTCAGGTCCGCAGAGGCCCCGCCGGGCGGCAGTACATGACGGGAGAGCCGGAACTCGGCTGCCGGGGTTTCGTAGAGCTCCTCCCCAAAGGGCGACGCCTCCGGCCGGAGGATCGCGGGCTCGCCCGCCTCGAACCGGACGACGTCCAGCAGCTCGGGGATGTCGACGTGCTTGGGGGTGAGTCCGCAGCGCAGCACGTTGTCGGAGTTGGCCATGATCTCGACGCCGAGCCCTCCGAGGTAGGCGTGCGGCACGCCCGCTCCCAGGTACATGGCTTCTCCGGGCTGCAGTCGTACGTGGTTCAGGAGCATCGCGGCGATGACCCCGGGGTCGCCCGGGTAATGGCGGGCGATCCGGGCGTACGGGGCGTGGGCTCCGGCGAGCCGCTCGGCGGCCTCGGCCGCCTCGGCCACCGTGCCCGCCATGTCCTCCGGGCCGGCGGAGAGGACCGCCGTGAGGACCTCGCGCAGGGCCGCCTCTTCGGGGTGGGCGCCGAGGAGGTCGACGTACGGCTTGAGGGAGTCGACGCCGAGGGCCGCCATCAGGGCGGCCGCCTCCGTGGGCCGCCGGAAGCCGCACAGCCCTTCGAAGGGGGTGAGGGCGCAGATCAGTTCGGGCTTGTGGCCGGCGTCCTTGTAGGTGCGGTGCGGTGCGTCCACGGGCACCCCCCGGCGCTCCTCGTCGGCGTACCCCCGCCGGGCCTGGGCGGGGTCGGGGTGGACCTGGAGGGAGAGCGGGGCGTCCGCGGCGAGGAGTTTGAGCAGGAACGGAAGCCGGGGGCCGAACCTGCGGAGGGTCTCCGTGCCCAGTTCACGTTCGGGGTCGGCCGCGATGACCTCGGTGAGAGGCCGCTCGGCACGGGTCCCGGCGCCGGGGCGGGTGAGGCGGGAGGGTGCTCCGGGGTGTGCTCCCATCCACAGCTCGGCCTGGGGTTCGCCGGTGGGGGCTGTGCCGAGCAGTTCGGGGATCGCGGTGGTGGAGCCCCAGGCGTAGGGGCGCACGGTGTTGGAGAGCCGGTCCATGAGATGTCGTCCTCGGGAGGTGCGGGAGGTGCAGGAGGTGCAGGAGGAGTGGATGGTGCGGAAGGGGTGGGTGGTGCCGGGTAGCGGATGGTCGCCTGCCCCGGCCGCCGGGTCGTCCGGCCGGGCCGCCGCCTGATGCGTGGAGCTCCGTGGAACACGGCGGCGGAAGGTGTGTCCGGCCATCGGAACGAAGAGCGTGTCCGCCAGAACCGAACAGCGGGCCGCCGGAAGGAGAACACCGGGTCGCCGCGGCCGGAACGGCGAAGGACGCGGACCGCCAAACCAGGAGGATCCGCAGGCCGCCGGAGCAGGAGGATCCACGAGCCGCCGGACCGGAAGAACCCGCCGGACCGGAAGAACCCGTAGGGCCGGAAGAGCCCGCAAGGACCGGAAGGACCAGCAGGGCCGCCAGTTCAGGCGGCCCCCGGGACCTCCTCGCGTCCGTCCGCCGGTCAGGCCCGGTTGTCCGAGGCCAGGGAGAGGTAGACGGCGGCGAAGTCGGTGACCGCGAGAAGTTCGGCGAGGGATTCCAGCACGCTGCCCTCCTCCGGTTCGAGCTCGCTGATGGCCGTGTCGTGGCTGAGGGCGAGCTCCCGGGCGGCCGGTGCCGCCGTGAGACCGCCGGCCGGCCGGTCGCGGAGCAGCACCACCCGGGCCCGCATGGCCTCCGGTTCGTCCACCCGGTCGCGGAAGAAGTCGTCGGGGTCGCCGCCCGCCGCGAACGCCCCGGCGAGCAGGCCGCCGTGGGCGGGCAGCGCCTGCGGGAGCTCCGCCACGAGGGCCGGGCGCCCGGCCAGCTCGGCCAGGACGGCGGCGAAGCGGCGCCCGACGGGGCCGGCGGCGTCACCCTCCGTCCAGACAAGGGGAAGGCTGTCGGCGAGTTCCGCCGCGAGCGTCTTCGCCGGGTTGTTGTACGTGGCGGTGGCCGGCCCGCAGCGTTCGGCGGTGCGGTCCAGGCGGTCGGCGGCCTTCTGCAGCACATCGGCGGGTGCGTCGATCAGCCCCACCCGGTCCAGCAGGGCGAGCAGCGGGGTCAGCAGCGCCCAGAGCGTGCCGGGCCCGGCGGCCGAGGTCTCGGCGTCGTACTCGCCGTGCGGGGCGGCGGCCATCGGCACGACGAGCCCGTGCACGCCGTCGACGGTCTCCCGCAGCGGGGACCGCACGGGCGCGACGGCGACGACCGTGCAGCCACGGCGGTAGGCCTGCTCGGCGAGCAGGGCGAGGCCGGGCTCCGATCCGTCGGCCGTCGCGATGAGCAGCAGGTCCACGGAGCCCGCCCAGCCGGGCAGGGTCCAGCGCAGCGCGCCGGCGGCGGCGGCCACGCCGGTGGGGCGGATCGGTACGACGGGCGCCGAAGCTCCGGCGAGCGCCCCGACCAGGTCGGCGACGCCCCGCGCGGCGGTGCCCGGCCCCGCGACGAGGACGGCGCGGGGCCGTCCTTCGGGAGCCAGGGTGCCGATGCCCGCCTCGGCGGCGTGCCGGGCGGCGGTACGGACGCGTGCCCCGGCCTCGGCGGCTCCGCGGAGCAGACCGCGCCGGTCGGCTCGGGCCAGGTCTTCCGGGGCGTCGAGCAGCGACTCGTCGAGCATGGCGGTGGGCCTCCGATCGCCAGGCGGATCAGGATGCGGGGTACGCGGGGTGCGGGGTCACGCGGGGCGGCGGGCCTCGTCGACGAGAAGGACCGGGATGCCGTCGCGCACCGGGTAGGCGAGCGCGCAGTCCGCGCCGGTGCAGACCAGCTCGGGGCTTTCGTCGGCGGTCCGGTCGTCGAGCTCGGCGTGGCAGGCCGGGCAGGCGAGGATGTCCAGAAGACCGGCTTCGAGCGGCATGGGGTGGGTCCCTTCGAACATGCGGTACGGATCAGGTGCGGGCCGTGGGGGCCGTACGGGCCGTACGGTCCGCGGCCCCCGGGGCGTCGTCAGCCTACCGCCGGGCCGACACCGACGCGGCCCGGCAGGCCCGCCCGTTCCGGGCATCCGCCGCCGGCCCCGGGGACCGTCCGGGGCGAAGGGCTACGGACGCGTCGCCGTCCGCTCCCGTACGAGGGCCAGTACCTCGTCGCGTACCGCGGTCATCATGGCCGTGTCCCGGGCCTCGACGTTCAGGCGGAGCAGTGGCTCCGTGTTCGAGGGACGGAGGTTGAACCACCAGTCGGTGCCGGTCACGGTGAGCCCGTCGAGGTCGTCGAGGGTGACCCCGTCGCGGTCGCCGTATGCCGCCCGTACCGCTGCCAGCCGGTCCGCCTGGTCGGCGACGGTGGAGTTGATCTCTCCGGATTCCGCGTAACGGTCGTAGCGGTCCACGAGTCCGGAGAGCGGTCCCTCCTGGCCCCCGAGGGCGGCGAGGACGTGGAGGGCGGCGAGCATGCCGGTGTCGGCGTTCCAGAAGTCGCGGAAGTAGTAGTGCGCGGAGTGCTCGCCGCCGAAGATCGCGCCGCGCTCGGCCATCTCCGCCTTGATGAAGGAGTGGCCGACGCGGGTACGCACGGGGGTCCCGCCGTTCTCGCGGATGACTTCCGGGACCGACCGCGAGGTGATCAGGTTGTGGATGACGGTGCCCGTGCCGCCGTTGCGCGCGAGCTCCCGGGCGGCGACGAGCGCGGTGATCGCGGAGGGCGACACCCCCTCGCCCCGTTCGTCGATGACGAAGCAGCGGTCCGCGTCGCCGTCGAAGGCGAGGCCGAGGTCGGCGCCCTCGGCGACGACGCGCGCCTGGAGGTCGACCAGGTTCTTCGGGTCGAGGGGGTTGGCCTCGTGGTTGGGGAAGGTGCCGTCGAGTTCGAAGTACATCGGTACGAGGTCGAGCGGCAGCCCCCGGAAGACGGTCGGGACGGTGTGGCCGCCCATGCCGTTGCCCGCGTCCACGACGACCTTCAGCGGACGGATCCGGCTCACGTCGACCAGGCCCCGCAGACAGTCGGCGTAGCCGGTGAGGGTGTCGCGTTCGGTGACCGTCCCCTCCGTCGCGGCCGGGGCGGGGGCGCCGTGCTCCGACCACTTCTCGACCAGGGTGCGGATCTCCGTCAGGCCGGTGTCCTGGCCCACGGGCGCGGCACCGGCGCGGCACAGCTTGATGCCGTTGTACCGCGCCGGGTTGTGGGAGGCCGTGAACATCGCGCCGGGCAGGTTCAGCGCCCCGGACGCGTAGTACAGCTGGTCCGTCGAGCAGAGCCCGATCAGGGTCACGTCGGCGCCGCGCGAGGCCGCGCCCCGGGCGAAGGCCGCGGCCAGGCCGGGTGAGGAGGGGCGCATGTCGTGGCCGATCACGATCGCTTCCGCGTCGGTGACCTGGACGAAGGCGGCGCCGAAGAGTTCGGCGAGCGGCTCGTCCCACTGGTCGGGCACGACACCGCGTACGTCGTACGCCTTCACGAGCTGCGACAGATCGGCAACCACGGACGGTCCTCCTGGGGTCTTTACGGACCGCCCAAACTACCGGGCGGTCCGCCGGGCCCGGCCAGGGGAGCGTCCGGGCCAGGGCTCAGGGCCCGGCAGTACGCGGGGACCGGCCGGGGGCAGGCCCGACGGGACGCAGGGCCCTGTGGGGTGCAAGGCCCGACGGGACGCAGGGCCCTGTGGGATGTAAGGCCCGACGGGGGCAGGGCCCGGCAGGGGCCGGGGCCCGGTGAGTCCAGGGGTCCCGAGGGCCCCGGGATTCCGTCGGCTCAGGAGTCCGGTGAGCGCAGGACCCGGAGATGGCCCCGGCGGGCGACCTCCACCGGGTCCGCCGTGCGGGGCCCGCGCCCGCCGTCGGCCGGGCGGGGCTGCGGCCGGGCCGCCTCGCGGACGGCGTTGGCCAGGGCTTCCAGGTCGTCACCGCTGGGACGCGTGGGAGCGGAGGGGTCGGAGAGCCGGACGACCTCCCAGCCACGTGGTGCTGTGAGACGTTCGCCGTGCTCCGCGCAGAGGTCGTAGCAGTGGGGCTCGGCGTAGGTGGCGAGCGGGCCGAGGACCGCGGTCGAGTCGGCATAGACGTACGTCAGTGTCGCGACGGCGGGACGGCCGCACGCGGTTCGCGAACAGCGACGTACAGGGCTCACGATGTTGGACGGTACCGCACTCTTGAGCGGGTTGCGACGACTCTCCCCTGGGTGACGCCTCGTGTCGCCCCGCGGCCATGGCTCCCGGCCGTCCGGACACGCCTCCCTGACCTGCGCCGCAGCGGCTCGGAGCGGTGCGGGGAGGCCCGGGTCCCGGTCGTCGGCGGGAACATAAGCAGTCACTGTTCGCAGAGGTCACGATCGCAGTACAGGCTGGATTCGGACGAACCATGGCTGAAATGCTCAGGTATGGACATCCGGTCGGGCCGAAGGGATCCGGGCCGGGCCGGGCCGTTCGAAAGCCCGGTGACCGGGGGCCGGGCCCGGGGCGCGGACCGGCACCTCGGCGCCGGGATCTCCCCCCGCGGGACGGGGGCACGGCCTCCCCGGGCGCCCGCGTGTGCGCACATCGGGCGACCTGCGCGGAAGCCGAGATCGGCGGGGCTCCGGGGGAGTTACGCTGCGTCGGTGATGGACAGTCCCGTACCGCCCCTCCCGCCCGAGCCACGGCCCCGGCACCGCGACCGTCACGGCCGCGGTATGCGGGGACCGGTCGCCCCGCCCCAGGTACCGCTGTCGGTCAGCAGGGCGGACAGCTTCCGCGATCTCGTCCAGGACTCCGTGGAGCGCCTGGAACGGCGCTGGCCCCAGCTCGCGGACGTCGACTTCGTGGTCCTGGACGTGCCCGGGGCGACGGAGGACTCCGTCCCCCTCGGCAGCGCGGTGTCCGCGCTCAAGGGACAGCCCGCCCAGGTCGTCGTCTACCGGCGCCCCGTCGAGATCCGGACGAAGAGCCGGGACGAGCGGGCCCTGCTGGTGCACGAGGTCGTGGTGGAGCAGGTCGCCGAACTCCTCGGACTGGCCCCGGAGTCGGTCGACCCGCGCTACGGCCAGGACTGACCGGGCCCTTCGGCCCGGCCCCCGCCCCGTTCAGTCGTCCAGTACCGAGAGGTCCTGGACGGCCGTGGGCACCTCGACCGTGCCACGGTCGTCGGGCAGCGTCTGGACGGTGAACATCTTGATGCCGCCCTCGGTCACCGTGAGCGTGCGGGCCGCGTGGACCGGGCCGCCCGACTCCGTCTCCACCGTCAGCGCGTAGGCACCCTTGAGCCCGGCGGGCGCCTCCGGGACGACTTCGAGGGTCGTCCCGCCCTTCACCGTGTACGTCTTGACGGTCTGTTCACCGCCCTTGCTGCCCGCGGAGGCGGTCACCTTCACCTTGGCGCTCGCACCGGGCGCCGTGAGGGACAGCACCGAGCTCTTCGCCCGGTTGTCGGCGACGCTCGCCCGGGCCCCGACCGGCTCCGTCGCCGGGATGTACGCGATCTCCTGCTTGTCCCCGGTGCCACGCACCACCCGCAGCGCCGCGACGACGGGCGTCCCGCCCTTCGGCTGGGTGAGCAGGAGCGAACCGGGCTCGCCCCGGGTGACGTCCTTCAGGTCCACGCTCGCGGTCATCTGCGACTTGATGTGCAGGCTGTCGTGGCCGGCCGGGGTGAACGTCGTGTTCTTCCCCATCAGCCGCACGTCCACATCGGCGTCGTCCTCGCCCGGGGCGAAGGCCACCAGGCGTACGGAGGTGGCGTCGGCCGGGATGCCGGGCAGGACCAGGGACCGCGCCGGTTCGGTGGAGGCCGCCAGCCAGTCGCTGCCCGCCCGCTCCTCGGCCACCTTGACCGCCGCGCCGACCCGGCCCGACCGGGTCGTGACGTGGAGGGTGACGTCGTCGGCCACCTCGGCGGTCAGCGTCGAGACCAGCACCGGGACGCTGGAGCGGGCCGGGACCGTGATGCCGTCGCCCACGTCGGAGGCGAGGGCGCCCTCGGGACCGTACAGCTCGATGTCCGCGACCGCGGCCTCGTCGTCGGGGTTGGTGAGGTGGACGTAGTCCTGCCGCCCCTCGGCCGTACTCGCGCCGGGGAACCAGAAGTCGGTGTCCGGAGCGGTGCAGCCGACACCGAGCAGGCCACGCGCACCGCCCGCGGCACTGACCGTGGTCTGCTGGGCGGTCCAGCCGGGGGCCAGGCGGCCGGTGGCCGTGCCGATCAGCGCGGGGGCGTCCGAGTCCGAGGTCTCGGCGACGGCCGGCTTCCCCGCTTCCTCCACCGCGACGGCCGGCTTCCCGGCCGCCTCCTTCTTCTTCCCGTCCTTCTTCTTCCCGTCCTTCTCGTCCGTCTCCTCGTCCGCCGCGGCGGGCACGGACGGCACCAGTTCGGCGGCACCGGCCTCGTCGCCCGCTCCCCCGGTCCCGCCGGCCGGGGTGAAGGAGACGTACGCCGTCTCCGCCAGGTCCGAGCCGCCGGGAGAGGGGCAGAGCAGGCTGGAGCGTTCGACGGGCAGCCGGACCGCGGCCTTCGCCTCCGCGGGACCGTCGTCCCCGGGCGCGTTGAGCGCGGCGAAACCGGTCACCGCGGCGAGGGCGACGGCCCCCGCCGCCAGGGACAGGGCCGTGGACCGTGCGGACCCTCCCGGCTTGCCCGGCTTGCCCGCCTTATCCGCCTTGGCTGCCTTGGCTGCCTTGCTCGGCTTGTCCGGTCCGGCGGACCCGGTGGGCTTCAGGGACTTCAGTGACTTCAGGGACTTCACTCGGACTCGCCTCGCGATGCGTTGCCGGTCGGCCACGGGCCCTGGCCCTGGCCGCCCGGGGCCTGGTTCTCGTCGTACCCGTCCTGCCCGCCGTACGGGGAGGAGGTCTCGTCCGTCCCCGCGCCGTAGGGCTGCTGGGCGTACCCGTACGGGTCGTAGGCGCCCTGCTGGTACGGGTCCTGGTACTGGTACGGGCCGGCCTGGTAGGAGGCGCCCGCGTCCTGCCCCTGCTGGTACTGCCCGTAGCCGGCGTCCTGGTACTGCTGTGTGTCCCACTCCCCGTAGCCCTGCTGCGGCACCGCCGCATAGGCGCCGCCGTCCTGCGCGGGGGCGTACGGGTCGGCGTCCTGCCGGGTCCCCGCGTACGGGTCGCCGTCCTGCTGTGCCGGGATGTGGACCGGCGCGTCCGGAACGGCGGGGTCCTGGGCGCCGGGGGCGTCCGGGACCGGCTCGCCGCCCTGGTAGCCGTAGGGGACATCGCCCTGGCCGTACGGGGCTTCCCAGCCCTGGCCGTACGGGGGCTGAGGGGAGCCGTACGGAGCTTCCTGCCCCGGCCCGCCGGCCGAGGCCGCCGACCGCTCCGCCCCCGGCCGCTCCGCATCCGCCCGCTCCGCCTCCGCCTGAGCCGCGGCACGGAGCCTGCGCGCCCTGCGGCCGTCACCCTCGACGGCCTCGGCCGGGTCGGCCGCGGTCTCCTCGGGGAGGTCGTCGTCGATCTCCCGGCGGCGGCCCGGCAGCGCCATGACCACCAGGACCACCCCGAGCGCCACCTGCGTCCAGATCCACACCGTGTGCGTGAACGGGGCCTCGTAGGTGAGGTCGAGCCTGCCGCCCTCGGCGGGGAGCGTGAAGCCCTGCGCCCAGCCGTCCACGGTCTTCGGCGTGAGCGCCCGGCCGTTCAGGGTCGCCTGCCAGCCGGGGTCCGCCTGGTCGGCGATCCGCAGCACCCGTCCCGAGTCTCCCTCGGGGATCTCGGTGTGCGCCTCGACGGGCTGCGCACCGACCGGAACGGGCTCGGCGCCCTCGCCGGACGGGACGATCGTGACACGGGCGACCTGGCGGTCCACCCACCACAGGGCGCTGCCGTCCAGCTGGCTGAGCCGGCTCAGGCCCGGGGTCGAGTCCAGCACCCGGCTCATCTCGCGCGGCGCGCCGTCCCGGACGAGGACGTAACGGATCGCGAAACCGCTCAGCTGGCTGCCCTGGTCGGCGCCCGAACCGGCCACCAGGTTGGCGACGACCTTGTCGAGGCGGGGGTTGCCGCCGCCGGTCTCGGTGAGTTCGGCATCGCCGAGACGGACGCCCGAGCCGCGGACGAGGCTGTAGGAGACGGTGCCCGGGGACGTCCCGCCGAGCACCAGGGTGCGCGGCTGGTCCCGGGTGTTGCTCTCCTCGGCGACGAACGCCGGCACCTGGACCGGGTCGCGGCGCTCCAGCGGACCGGCCGCGCCCCCGATCATCCAGCCCGCGGCGGCCAGCACGGGCGCGAGCCCGGCGGCCAGGGCGATCAGCGCGGCGACGGGCTGCCGCCAGCCGAAGCTCATCGCGGCGACCCGGATACGGGCCCCGTCGGCGCCGAGCAGGGCCGCGGCGATCAGCGCGAGACCGTAGACGAGGGTCGGGGCGCCCGCCCAGGCCGAACCGTTGGCCAGGCCCGCGAAGGCCAGGCCGGCGAGCGCGACGGCCCAGGCGGTACGGATCGCGAACTGCCGCTCCCCGCGCAGCAGCGCCGCCAGCGCGGCCAGCACGATACCCAGCAGCAGGACGCCCCCCGCGGCCTTCGGGCCGCCGGGGCTGATGCCCAGCAGGTCGAGGGCGGAGGCGGTGCCCGCACCGGTGTCGGCCCCGGCCTCCCGCAGGAAGCCGGAGGGGCTGGTCAGCAGGGAGAGCGACCACGGTGCGAGGACCAGCAGCGGGGTGCCGAGCGCGGCCAGCAGCCGCAGTCCGTACGCCGTGAGGTCCCCGCGCCGCAGCACCAGCACCGCGATGCCGAGCACCAGCGCGAGCGGCCACACGACCGGGGTGAACGCCATCGTGAAGGTGAGCAGCAGGGTGTACGCCCAGGTGGCGCGCCAGCTGCCGCGGACGGTCCCGTCGCCGCGCAGCCCGTACGCGGCGACGGCCGCGCGGGCGATCAGCGGCAGCAGCACCAGCAGCACGGCCGTACCGATGCGTCCGGTGGCCAGTGCCCCGGTCGCGGCGGGCAGGAAGGCGTACGCCACGGAGGCCCAGGCGCGCAGCAGCCGGGACTCCAGCAGCGGCCGGGAGGCGAAGTAGGCGGTGAGCCCGGCCAGCGGGACCGAGCAGACGAGCAGCAGGGTGAGCACGAAGCCGGTGGAGCCGAGGAACAGTGCCGACAGGGCGGCGATCACCCCGAGGTAGGGGGGTGCGGTCTGGGTGCCGCCGGTGCCGACGGGGTGCCAGCCGGCCGCGTACCGGTCCCAGAGGTCCCCGACGTCGGCGGGGGCGGGCAGCAGCGCGCCGCCCGCGAGCGCGCCGCTGCCGAGGAGGCTCCGGCACGCGACCAGGGAGACCAGGAGCAGCACCGCGAAGAGGACGGGGCCGGGTTTGCGGCCGATGCGCTTGAGACGGGCGAACTGCTCGATCTCCAGGAAGTCGGCGTCGTCGCCGCCGGGCCCGGACTCGACGGCGCCGTGGCGCGATCCGCCCGAGTCGGAGTCGGTGCGGTCACCGAAGTTCCCCGCGATCTGCTCGACGGTCGCGCGGACCGTCGCGCCGGCCGGCGGGAAGAGCGACCGCAGTTCGGCGGCGTCCACGGCACCCTTGCCCCGTGCCTTGCGGCCGGCGAGGATCCGGCCGGGCCGCAGCAGGGTGCCCAGCAGGCCGGTCACCTCGTCGACGGCCTGGCCGGGCGCCTTGCCGACGAGGTAGGCGAGGGTGCGCAGCAGGGTGCCGACGACGAGCCGGATCAGCACCCAGGGCAGTTGCTTGCCCCGGGCGTTGACGAGCATGGTGTACGCCGCGCCCGCCTTGTCGACGCGGTGCGGGCTGGCGACGGACCGCCCGGCGCAGTCGATGGGGCGGCGTTCACGGGCGGCGGCCTCGGCGTGCCGCAGCACCGCGTCGGGGGCCACGAGCACCCGGTGGCCCGCCATGTGGGCGCGCCAGCAGAGGTCGACGTCGTCGCGCATGAGCGGCAGCCGGCGGTCGAAGCCCCCGAGCTCCTCCCAGACGTCGCGGCGGACGAGCATGCCCGCGGAGGAGACGGAGAGCACGGTGCGGACCTGGTCGTGCTGCCCCTGGTCCTGTTCGCGACGGTCCAGGCCGGTCCAGCGGCGTCCGCTGTTCGCGATGGAGACACCGGCCTCCAGCAGCTGCTTGCGGTCGTACCAGCCGCGCAGCTTCGGTCCGATGATCGCGGCGTGTCTGTCGTTGTCGGCGACCCGCAGCAGTCCGGCGAGCGCGTCCGGCGCGGGCGCGCTGTCGTCGTGCAGCAGCCAGAGCCACTGGACGGGTTCGCCGTGCGGGAGTTCGGGCAGGTCGTAGGCGTCGTCCCGCCAGGTGCGGGTGACCGGGTCCCAGCCGCTCGGGCGCTTGAGGTAGGGCAGGTCGTCGGGGGTCAGGACACCGGCCGTCCGGACCGCCTCGTCGACGGCGGTGCCGAAGTTCGTACGGCGGGCCAGGTGCAGCACCCGGTCGGCGCCGAGCGCCTCGGTGACCAGGCGGGCCGAGTCGTCGCCGCTGCCCGTGTCGGCCGCGACGGCGTTCTGGACGGGGCGCTCCTGCCCGAGCAGTCCGGCGAGTACATCGGGGAGCCAGCGTGCGCCGTCGTGGGAGACGAGCACGGCGGTGACGACGTGCCGGGGGAACTCTGGGGCGGCGGCCGCGTTCGGCTCCGCCGAATGGCTGCTGTGCACGGACATCGGGGTACGGGCCCTCCGGCCGGGTCCGGAGGGGTATGTCCCCCCGGGGGCTGCATCGGTGTACACGCGCGCCCCGGCGGGGCGTTGGCGCGTCTCGGACGGGGCCCCACACTAACGGTACGGATGTCGGCCCCGTGCCGACCGGTTGGCCGACGGGAGGTCCCGGCCGGGCGGACGTGCCGGCGGCCCGTGGCCGGGGCCCCCGGGTGCGGGGGCCGGTCACGGGCCGCCGGCGGCCCGGGGTGCCCGGTTGCGCAGCCTCAGACGGCGGCCTTCTTCAGGCGGCGCCGCTCACGCTCGGACAGTCCGCCCCAGATGCCGAACCGTTCGTCGTTGGCGAGGGCGTACTCGAGGCACTCGGAGCGGACCTCGCAGGCGAGACAGACCTTCTTGGCCTCGCGGGTGGAGCCGCCCTTCTCGGGAAAGAAGGACTCGGGGTCGGTCTGGGCGCACAGTGCGCGCTCCTGCCAGCCGAGTTCCTCGTCCGCGTCCTCGACCAGCAGTTGCTGGAACAGCTCGGTCATGTGCGCCCCTCGTCTGTCTCTTGCGTCCCCGTGATGCGGCCGTTATCGACGCGGCCGAACAACACGAGTGAAATTACAAGTGTGTATCTCTGGGCCAGTCAAGCGAAGATCTGCTATTGGCCCCGGTATTCACTCTGCGGAACCAAACGTATACAGAAAGTGTTCAAATCACCAAAAACCTGACATATGCCATCGCCACCGTCAGGCGGCGTTTCCCACTCCTCGAGACGATCAGAGTGCCCCCGATGTTTCGATTCGATCACCGAAGCGATCAGGATCACAGTCAGGTCACGGGTCGTCAGTCACGTCCGGGTACACGGTCGATGCGCCACCTTGCCCCTGTCGAGGGTGCCAAAACCTTTCTTCAGGCAGTGCTACCGGATGGGGTGAAACATTGGGGCCAAACCGGGCATTGAGTTGACAGTGGACGGAGCGAACCGGTCTCCTTGTCCGCATGTCAGCGACCACGGCCACGTGCACGACCCGCATCCGCGGGTTCCGTACGGCTGCCTGGGCCCGCTGTCGCTGTTCCAGCTGTCACAGCTGTTGAAGCCCTCCGCGCTCCAGCTCTGATCCAGCCTGCTCCTCCCGCTCCACCTCTCCACCGCATTCCGGTCTCCGCGATGCCTACCGGCACGCGCATCCCCATGCCGAGGAACCACCGCACCCATGAACAGCGACAGCGACCTCTCGATCGCCGGCGACATCCTCCAGGTCCAGCACCTCCTCCGCCCCGCCCGCCCGCACCCGGCCACCGTGGCCGAGTTCGCCGGCCTGGCCCGGTCCATCGCGGCCGACCGCGCCCGCTGGGCCCCCCTCGTCCGGTACGACACCACCAGCCGCTGGTACCACCGGCTGCAGAAGGGGCCGGGCTACGAGGTCTGGCTGCTCAGCTGGGTCCCCGGCCAGGGGTCCGGTCTCCATGACCACGGCCCGTCCTCCGGTGTACTGACCGTCCTGGACGGCGAGTTGACGGAGCGCACCGGGCGCGGCAGCCACACCCTGGGTCCCGGCACGCAGCGTGTCTTCGCCCCCGGATACGCCCACGAGGTCGTCAACGGCTCCCTCGACGGGGCGGTCAGCCTGCACGTCTACCACCCGGGTCTCACCGACATGCCCATGCACACCGCCCGGTGCTCCCCGTCCGTCCGGGGCACCGTCTCCGCCTGAGCACCCCGCGGCAGCTGACAGACTGGCGGCATGCGCATTGTGGTTCTGGCCGGCGGTATCGGTGGTGCTCGTTTCCTGCGTGGCCTCAAGCAGGCCGCCCCGGACGCGGACATCACGGTGATCGGCAACACCGGTGACGACATCCATCTGTTCGGGCTGAAGGTCTGCCCCGACCTGGACACCGTGATGTACACCCTCGGCGGTGGCATCGACGAGGAGCAGGGCTGGGGACGCCGGGACGAGAGCTTCCACGTCAAGGAGGAGCTCGCCGCCTACGGGGTCGGGCCCGAGTGGTTCGGCCTGGGCGACCGTGACTTCGCCACGCACATCGTCCGTACCCAGATGCTCGCCGCGGGCTATCCGCTGAGCGCCGTGACCGAGGCGCTCTGCGCCCGGTGGAAGCCGGGGGTCCGGCTGATCCCGATGTCCGACGACCGTGTGGAGACCCATGTGGCGGTCGAGACCGACGGGGAGAGCAAGGCGGTGCACTTCCAGGAGTACTGGGTGAAACTGCGGGCCTCCGTCCCCGCCCGGGCGATCGTCCCGGTCGGCGCCGAGCAGGCCGAGCCCGCCCCGGGCGTGCTGGAGGCCATCGCCTCGGCCGACGTCATCCTCTTCCCGCCGTCCAACCCGGTCGTCTCCGTCGGCACCATCCTCGCGGTGCCCGGGATCAGGGAGGCCGTCGCGGAGGCCGGGGTGCCGGTGGTCGGGCTCTCCCCCATCGTCGGGGACGCCCCGGTGCGCGGCATGGCCGACAAGGTGCTGGCAGCGGTGGGCGTGGAGTCGACCGCTTCGGCGGTGGCACGCCACTACGGTTCGGGCCTGCTCGACGGGTGGCTCGTCGACACGGTGGACGCCGCGTCGGTGGACGAGGTGGAGGCGGCCGGTATCCGCTGCCGCGCCGTGCCGCTGATGATGACGGACGTGGACGCCACCGCCGCCATGGCGCGCGCGGCGCTCGCGCTCGCCGAGGAGGTACGGGTATGAGCGGGCAGGACGCCGGAGCGCCGGCGTACCGCGTATGGGCGCTGCCGGGGATCGGCGAGGTGCGGGCCGGGGACGACCTGGCGAAGCTGATCGCCGCCGCCGAACCGGGGCTGGTGGACGGCGACGTCCTGCTGGTCACCTCGAAGATCGTCTCCAAGGCCGAGGGCCGGATCATGGAGGCCGCCGACCGTGAGGCCGCGATCGACGCGGAGACGGTCCGGGTGGTCGCCCGGCGCGGGACGCTGCGGATCGTGGAGAACCGGCAGGGCCTCGTCATGGCCGCGGCCGGTGTGGACGCCTCCAACACCCCCGCGGGCACGGTGCTCCTGCTCCCGCAGGACCCGGACGCCTCCGCCCGCGCGATCCGGGACGGACTGCGCGACACCCTGGGCGTCGAGGTCGGCGTCGTCGTCACGGACACCTTCGGACGTCCCTGGCGCAGTGGACTGACCGACGTCGCCATCGGCGCCGCGGGCGTCCGGGTGCTGGACGACCTGCGGGGCGGCACGGACGCGTACGGCAATCCGCTGAGCGCCACCGTGGTCGCCACGGCCGACGAACTCGCCGCGGCCGGCGACCTGGTGAAGGGCAAGGCGTCCGGTCTGCCGGTCGCCGTGGTACGCGGGCTGGCCCATGTGGTGGTACCGGCCGGGGACGGGGAGCCGGACGGGGCCCGTGCGATGGTGCGGGGCGCGGCGGACGACATGTTCCGGCTGGGCACCTCCGAGGCGGTCCGGGAGGCGCTGAACCTGCGGCGCACGGTGCGGGAGTTCACGGACGACCCGGTGGACCCCGGGGCGGTACGGCGGGCCGTGGCCGCCGCGGTGACGGCTCCGGCACCGCACCACACCACGCCGTGGCGGTTCGTGCTGCTGGAGTCGGCGGAGTCCCGTACCCGGCTGCTGGACGCGATGCGGGACGCGTGGATCGCCGACCTGCGCCGCGACGGCCGCGACGAGGAGTCGATCGCCAGGCGGGTGCGGCGGGGCGACGTGCTGCGCGAGGCGCCGTACCTGGTGGTGCCCTGCCTGGTGACGGAGGGCTCCCACCACTACGGCGACGAGCGCCGGGACACCGCAGAGCGCGAGATGTTCGTGGTCGCCGCCGGCGCCGGGGTGCAGAACTTCCTGGTGGCGCTCGCGGGTGAGCGGCTGGGCTCGGCGTGGGTGTCGTCCACGATGTTCTGCCGTGACGTGGTGCGCGAGGTGCTGGGCCTGCCGGCCGGCTGGGACCCGCTGGGCGCGGTGGCCGTGGGGCGGGCCGCGGGCGAGCCGAAGGAGCGCGCGCCGCGGGACCCGGAGGACTTCCTCACCGTGCGGTGACACGGGGCGCGCCGCCCCGGCCGTCACAGCGGGGCGATGTCGCGCGGGCTCGCCCGCGGGGCCCGGCGGGGCGGCGTACGGCCGGAGAGCAGGATCAGGCGGGCCGCCCGGTGGCGCTGGCCCTCGTACGGGGCCAGCAGGGCCAGCATCTCCTCGTCACCGGCGTTCCTGTCGCCCGCCAGCGCGTAGCCGACGATGCCCGGAAGGTGCAGATCGCCGACGGTGACGGCGTCGGCCGCGCCGTTCGAGCGCTGCAGGGTCTCCGCGGCGGTCCAGGGTCCGATGCCCGGGATCAGCTGGAGGCGGGCCGTCGCCTCGGGCAGGTCCATGGCGGCCGCCTCCTCCAGGCGCCGGGCCACCCGGACGGCGCGCAGGATCGTGGCGGAGCGTTTGGCGTCCACCCCGGCCCGGTGCCACTCCCAGGAGGGGATGAGCGCCCAGGTCCGGGCGTCCGGCATGACGTACAGGCCGTGGCCGCCGGGGAGCCCGTCCGCCGGGCCGGGGGCCGGGGTGCCGTGGGTGCGCACCAGCAGGCGCCAGGCGCGGTACGCCTCGTCGGTGGTGACCTTCTGTTCGAGTACCGACGGGATCAGCGACTCCAGGACGAGCCCGGTACGCAGCAGCCGCAGACCCGGTCTGCGGTGGTGGGTCAGGGCGACGAGCCGGTGGCGGGGGCGGAAGGCGCCGGTGTCGTCGCCGGCGCCCAGCAGTGCGGGCAGGGTGTCCAGCAGCCATCCGGCCCCCGGCCCCCAGGCCGCCGCGTCGATCCGTCCGTCCGGGGCCGCCGAGACCCGCAGGGTGCCGGGCCCGTCCGGGGTGCGGCTGGCCCGCCAGAACGTCCCGTCGGGCAGGGCCCGGTAGGTGGGGTCGGCCGGGCCGCGTCGCAGCGGGCCGAGGACCAGGCGCAGGTCGAGCGGCCCGGGGGGCGTCCAGATCCGGGCCCTGGACGGGGCGGGCGCGCGGCCCTGCCCGGGCACCGGCTGCCGCCGGGGCACGGCGGGGGTGCGGGGTGTGAAGCGTCCTGCCACGGCTGAAGGTCCTCGGTCGTCGGGGTGCCTTCGAGGGTACGGCGGGCGGGGCCGCTTCCCGGACCGGGCGTCCGCCGCCCGGTGCCCGTCACTGGTCGGACGAGAAGCGAACCGCGCCGTCGGGCAGGACGGCACCGCACCAGACGCGGATCCCGTCCCGCAGTTCGTTGTCGGCGCCGACCCGCGCCCCGTCCCCGATGACCGCGCCGGCCAGGACCGTACGGCTGCCGATCCGGGCACCGGCACCGATCAGGGAGTCGGTGACGACCGCGCCCGGTTCCACGACCGCGTCCTGGAGCACCGTGGAGCCGGAGATCCGGGCCCCCGCGCCGATCAGCGCCCGTTCCCCGACGACCGTGCCGCCGGTGAGCTTGGCGTCGGCCGCCACGTCGGCCGTGGGCAGCACCAGCCGGTCGCCGCAGCGCCCCGGGACCGCGGGCGACGGGGCGCGGCCCAGGACCAGGTCGGCCGAGCCGCGGACGAAGGCCTGCGGGGTGCCGAGGTCCAGCCAGTAGGTGGAGTCGACCATGCCCTGGAGGTGGGCGCCGTCGGCGAGCAGGCCGGGGAAGGTCTCGCGCTCCACGGAGACCGGCCTGCCCGCCGGGATCGTGTCGATGACCGACCGCCGGAAGATGTACGCCCCCGCGTTGATCTGGTCGGTGACTATCTCCTGGGGCGTCTGGGGCTTCTCCAGGAAGGCCGTCACCCTGCCCGTCCCGTCCGTCGGTACGAGACCGAAGGCGCGCGGGTCCTCGACCCGGGTCAGGTGCAGGGAGACGTCCGCCCCGGAGGTGGCGTGCGACGCGGCCAGGGCCCGGATGTCGAGGCCGGTGAGGATGTCCCCGTTGAAGACGAGGACGGGTTCGTCCGGGCCCGAGGCCAGTCGTGACGCCACGTTGCGGATGGCTCCGCCGGTACCGAGCGGCTCGCGCTCGGTGACGTACTCGAGGGAGAGGCCGAGTGACGAGCCGTCCCCGAAGTGCGGTTCGAAGACCTCCGCCAGGTAGGACGTGGCGAGCACGACGTGCTCGACCCCGGCGGCCCGGGCACGTGCCAGCTGGTGCGTCAGGAAGGGGACACCCGCCGCCGGGACCATCGGCTTGGGGGTGTGCACCGTCAGCGGACGCAGCCGGGTGCCTTTGCCCCCGACCAGGAGGATCGCTTCTCTTGCCTCTGTCACAGCGCCGTCTGCTTCCTGCTGGGGCCGGGCCTCGTTTCGGCTGGCCAGTGTATGCAGACCGTTCGGGACGTCCCGGTCAGCGGCCCTGCAGCCGGGCCGCTGTGGTCCGGACCGTGCCGAGCTTCTTGTAGAGACGCTCTCCGGGGCATTCGGTTGCGAACCCGTCGCGGTGGCCGGAGATCACGTGAAGGTTGGCCTTGGCGCCCTTCGCGTATTTGCCGCTGCCGCCCGAGACGAGGGTGACCTTGCCCTTCGGGTTGCGCCCGAACAGGCCCAGCTTCCACGCGGTGAGCTTGGCGACGGCCTCGACGGCGGCGGCGGGCGGGTTCTTCGAGGTGAAGGTGCCGAGGACCGCGATGCCCATGGTGTTGGAGTTGAAGCCGAGCGTGTGGGCGCCCAGGACGGCCTTGGTCACGCCTCCCGCCCTTCCCTCGTAGATCTTCCCGCATTTGTCGATGGCGAAGTTGTACCCGAAGTCGCGCCAGCCGCTGCTCTTGACGTGGTAGCGGTAGATGCTGCGCAGCACCGAGGGCGCCTCGGCGCAGGTGTAGTCGTTGCCGGTGGCGCTGTGGTGGACGAAGGCGGCCTTGACCGTCGAGGTGTAGGCGAAGGTGCGTTCCCGCAGGCTCTCGTCGGCTCCCCAGCCCTTGCGGGTGACGATGCCCGGCCGGGGGCCGATGTACGCCTCGGCGCCCGCCGCGACGACCGCCTGCTCCTCCGTCTCGGCCTTGGACAGCGGTGCGATCTCGGCGGAGCCGTACGGGGCGAGGTCGGCGTTCACCGCCCAGCTCTCCACCGCCCCCACGGTGAGGGCGGCGCTCTCGGGCGGCGGGCCCGGCTGGGCCCCGGTGGAGGCGGGCGTGGCGGTGGTGGCGGGCGCGTCGGTGTCCGGAGTGACGGGTGCCTCGGTGTCCGGGGTGGCGGGTACGTCGGTGTCCGGGGGCTGCTGCGGGTCGTCACCGGGGTCGACGAGTTCGAGGCGCAGGCCCTCGGGGAGCGGCGCGGCCTGCCCGGTCCGGTCCTCCGGGTCACCGGAACGCACGCGTACCTCGACGCCGTCCGAATCCCCCACCCAGAGCGGGGCGGTGGAACCGCGGACCTTGCCGGAAGCCCGCTCGGCGCTGCCGGCGTCGGCGCCGTGGTCGGTGTTGTGCGTCTCGATGTCCTGCCAGCCGGACCACGTACCGGTGCCGGTGGCCCGGGTACGCACCTGGACGGTGCCGTGCAGTTCGGCGTCGGGATCGTCCCAGATGACGCCGACGAGGGAGAAGCGGTGTGCGTCGCGGCGCGGCAGCCCCTGCTCGAAGGAGGGTGAGCGCGTGGAGCCGGCGCCGGGGGACCGGGTGCCCTCTTCGGCGGCCAGCGGCTGCAGCTTCAGGGACTGGGTGGAACCCAGGGGCTCGGCTGCGGGGGCCGCGGGTGCCTGGGCGGCCGCGGCGGGGACGGGAGCGGGGACGGGGGCGGCGGATCCGGGCACGGCGAGCGGAAAAGTGAGTGCCGCAGCGCAGGTGACGCCGATCGAGGTGACAAGAAGTGCACGCATACAGAAGATCCTTGGCAGAACCACTCAAAACCTGCTACTGGAGGGCATTCCACCCGACTTGACGCCCCGTCTGCCGAACCGGTGGACGCTCCCCTGTCGGCATCCGGGACGGCGTGGGCGGCCGCGTACGCTTGCGCGGATGAACGCCACTGACCGCACCCCCGCCGACCTGCTGCGATCCGCGCTCGCCGCGGACCCGGGCCGCCCGCTCGTCACGTTCTACGACGACGCAACCGGAGAACGCGTCGAACTGTCGGTGGCCACCTTCGCCAATTGGGTGGCCAAGACCGCCAATCTGCTCCAGGGAGACCTCGCCGCGGAGCCGGGTGACCGGCTCGCCCTGCTGCTCCCCGCCCACTGGCAGTCCGCCGTCTGGCTGCTCGCCTGCTCCTCGGTGGGCGTCGTCGCCGATGTGCAGGGCGACCCGGCGGGGGCCGATCTGGTCGTCAGCGGACCGGACACACTGGACCGCGCCCGGTCCTGCCGCGGCGAACGGGTGGCGCTGGCCCTGCGCCCGCTGGGCGGCCGCTTCCCCCGTCCGCCCGAGGGTTTCGCCGACTACGCGGTGGAGGTGCCGGGCCAGGGCGACCGCTTCGCCCCCTTCGCACCGGTGGACCCCGACGGCCCGGCGCTGGCCGTGGGCGGGGTCACGCTGACCGCTTCCCAGCTGGTCGCCCGCGCCCGCGAGGACGCGGCGGAACTCGGACTCCTGCCGGGCTCCCGGCTCCTGACGGGGCGTACGTACGACGACTGGGCCGGACTCTCGGCCGGGCTGTTCGCCCCGCTGGCCGCCGGCGCGTCGGTGGTGCTCTGCCGCCACCTGGGACAACTGGACGAGGACGGCCTGGCCGCGCGGATCGAGAGCGAACGGGTGACCGGGCGAGCGGTATGACAAACGCCGGGCGGAACCACCCGTCCGGACGAGGACGGGCCGAGCCCCCGGCGCCGGGCTCCGGCGGCGGTACATGATCGGCGGTACGGACCACCCGGTACCCGAGCACAACCAAGCGTGAGGTTCAGCCGTCTACTCCTGCGACCGGCGGCCCATCGCGCCGCCGAACGTGAAGGATGGACGCAGACGTGAGCAGCACCGCGGGCCCCCCGGCCGACCCGGACCAGCCGGAAGAACCAGCCGGGAACGGGCCCGCGGACGGCTCGCGGGACGGGTCCGCGGACAGCACACGGGACGGGCCCGCGGAGGGCGGACGGCCGGACGGGAGTGCGGCCACCGGGCAGGAGGGGGCGCCCCCCGCGCCGGACGGCACGGAAGCCGGCCCGGAACCCGACGGCCCGGACGGCCGTGTGGAGAGCGGTGCGGCCGACGGCCCGGACGACGGCGCGGCCAGCGCTTCCGGCGGCTCGGACGATGCCGGTTTCGCCACCTGGGAGGCGCGGCCCGAGGGCGGCCCCCGCAAGCGGCGCTGGCTCCGCCGGACGGCCCTGGGCGCCTCGTTCGTGGTCCTCGTGGCCGCCGGGGCGGGCTGGTGGGTGTACCGGAAGCTGGACGGCAACATCACCACGGACACGAGTGCCGCCGCCGAGCTCAGGGCGTACGAGCGGGAGCGGCCGACCCCGGTCGCCCACGGGGACGCGCAGAACATCCTGCTCATCGGTTCCGACTCACGGTCCGGGGAGAACAGCGAGTACGGCCGGGACGACGGCGGGAGCCAGCGTTCGGACACCACGATCCTGCTGCACCTCGCGGCCGACCGCGGGAGCGCCACCGCGGTGTCGCTCCCGCGCGACCTGATGTCCGGGATCCCCCGTTGCCACGACGCCGACGGCAAGGCCACCGAGGAGCGGTTCGCCCAGTTCAACTGGGCTTTCGAGGTCGGTGGGACCGCGTGCACGGTCCGGACCGTCGAGAAGATGACGGGGGTGCGCGTCGACCACCACATGGTGATCGACTTCAACGGTTTCAAGGACATGGTCGACGCCGTGGACGGCGTGGAGGTCTGCCTGAAGGAACCGGTGGACGACAAGGACGCGCGCCTCTCCCTTCCCGCGGGGCGCCAGAAGCTCGACGGCGAGGAGGCCCTGGGATATGTGCGGGCCCGGAAGTCGATCGGTGACGGCAGCGACACGGAGCGTATGGACCGCCAGCAGAAATTCCTGGGGGCCCTCGTCAACAAGATGCAGAGCAACGGCGTACTGCTCAATCCGGCCCGGCTGTACCCGGTGCTGGACGCGGCGACGAAATCACTCACCACGGACCCGGGGCTGGACTCCCTGCGCGATCTGTACGACCTGGTGCGCAGCATGCGGAACGTGCCGACCGAACAGGTCCAGTTCCTGACGGTGCCCCGCCGGCCCTACCGGGCGAACCCGAACCGCGACGAACTCGTCCAGCCCGACGCCGACCAGCTGTTCGAGAAGCTGCGGAAGGACGAATCCGTCACCGTGCTCCCCTCCGACGAAATCAACGGCGAGGATTCACAGGAAGTCGACAGCTCCGCCGGCGACCGGACCGGTGAAAAGCCCGGCGATACGGCCGGGAGCCCCACCCCCGCCCCCACTTATTCGGGATCGAGCGCCGCCGACGACCCCTGTGACCCGTAAAGCAATGGCCGATCCGGAGCGCCAAACAGAACAGAATAGGCGAAATGCCCGAATGTAAAAGGCGTGGAATATCTCACGCGCGCCCCATCCGGCCGAATCCGCCGGATAGTGTGTCGCGATCCGGCGCATACGGCGACCAGGCCGTGCGGCGCCGGGACGAAAGTCCGAGCGCCCCGCAGGGGGAGGCACCTCGCGTGGCACCGACGGAGGACCCAGGCAACCGTGGATGCGCATAACCGCGGGCGGGATGAGGAAATAGACCCCGCCGACCAGTGGGTGCTCAACCCACGGACCGGTGATTACGAATTGCGACTGGACAACTCCGGAAGAGAGTCGTCCGAGGTCTCCGGCTCCGCACATCCCCCCCATTCCGGCAGACCGAATGAAACGGGCGAAGGCGCCTCTCCGGAGCCCGCCGGGCGGCGTCGCCGTCCGGCCCGGGAGACGGATCCGGAGGCGGGGCCCACCGTGGTCGGCCGTCGCAAGGCCGGCCCGAAGGCGTCACGGCGGAAGAAGGTGCTGCTGTGGTCCGGCGGGGCCATGGCCTTCGTGGTCCTCGCCGGGGCGGCCGGCGCGTACGCGCTGTACGAGAAGTTCAACGGCAACCTGTCGACCGTCGACGTCGGTGACGCGGGCAGCAAGAACGTCGCCCCCGACGGGCCGCTGAACATCCTGGTCATCGGCACCGACAAGCGCACCGGCGCCGGCAACGAGGGCTACGGCGACAAGGGCAGCCTCGGCCACGCCGACACCAACATCCTCTTCCACGTCTCCGCCGACCGCACCAACGCCACGGCGATGAGCATCCCCCGGGACCTGGTGACGGACATCCCGGACTGCACCACCAAGCAGCCGGACGGCTCCGAGAAGGTCATACCCGGCACCCCGAAGGTCCGGTTCAACCAGAGCCTGGGCCAGGAGGGCCGCGACCCCGGCTGCACCATGCGGACGGTGAAGGAGATAACGGGCATATCCGTCGACCACTTCATGATGGTCGACTTCAACGCCGTCAAGACGCTCTCCACGGCCGTCGGCGGCGTCAAGGTCTGCCTCGCCAAGCCGGTGGACGACCCCGACTCGCATCTGAAGCTGCCGGCGGGCGAGTCCACGGTCGAGGGGGAGGACGCGCTGGCCTTCGTCCGTACCCGGCACAGCTTCGGCAACCACGGCGATCTGGACCGGATCAAGGCCCAGCAGCAGTTCATCGGCTCGATGATCCGTCAGATGAAGTCCGACGACACCCTGACGAACCCGGGCAAGCTGTACAGCCTCGCGGACGCGGCGACCAAGGCGCTCACGGTCGACTCGGGCATCGGGTCGATCAAGAAGCTGACCTCGCTCGCCCAGGAACTCGGGAAGATCGACACGAAGAACATCACCTTCGTCACGATGCCGGTGATCGACAACCCCGACGAGCCGAAGCCCGTCACCGTGGTCGTCCACCCGGTCAAGGGCGAGCAGCTCTTCTCGATGATGCGCTCGGACACCTCGCTGACCGAGGTGGAGCAGCAGAAGAAGGCCGCCGCGAGCAAGCAGGCGGCGGTCCTGAAGGGGACCAGGGCCGAACCCGCCGACGTGCGGGTCGATGTGTACAACGGCGGCAACCTCCCCGGCGCCGCCCAGGCGACGGTGACCTGGCTGCAGAACGAGCAGGGCGTGCCCAGGTCCTCGAACAAGGCCAACGCCCCGGCGAAGGCCGCGAGGACGACCCTGGAGTACGCACCGAACCAGGCCGACCAGGCCCGTGCCCTCGCGGACATGATGGGCCTGCCCGCCACAGCGCTGAAGCAGGGAACCACCGACGCCGAGGGCCTTCAGGCGATGGTGCTGACCCTGGGCGCCGACTTCCGGGGAGCGGGCGTCCCGGTGACAGGTCCGGCAAAGGCGCCGGAGGACATCCAGAAGGCCGGCGCCGACAAGGCGCAGTGTGCGCAGTGACGACGGGTCACCGCGCTACAGCGAAACTCTGAGCAGCAGGGGGGTCCTGGTGGGACGGAGCAGTACGCGCGGGGAGGGGACGCGGTCCCGCGTCAGACACGGCGCGCGGGACGAGGCCGTCCCGGGCGTCGGCAGCGGCGCGCAGGACGGCAGAGCCGCGGGGAGCGGGCACGGCCGGCGCGAACGGAGGTCCGAACCGCCGGAGGGCGGGCATCGCGGCGGCTCCCGCCGCGGCCGCCGGGCCGCCGGCAAAGGGGGCAGGCGGCGCGTCCTGCGCTGGGTCGCCTCCGTCACGGCGCTGCTGATACTCGGCACCGGCGGCGCCGGTTACCTGTACTACAGGCACCTCAACAACAACATCAAGAAGGAAGACCTGACGCTCGGCGACAAGAAGATGGCCGAGCACAAGGCCAACGCCGCGGGACAGACACCGCTGAACATCCTGATCATCGGCTCGGACGCCCGGGACTCCGAGGAGAACCAGAAGCTGGGCGGCGCGAAGGAGACCTTCGGAGCCACCCCGCTCGCCGATGTGCAGATGCTGCTCCACCTCTCCGCGGACCGCAGCAACATCTCGGTCGTGAGCATGCCCCGCGACACCATGCTGACGATGCCGAAGTGCACGGATCCGGAGTCGGGCAAGGTCTTCCCGGCCAGTACGCAGCTGGTGCAGACGAACGCGAGCCTGGGCCGGGGCGGTCCCGGCTGCACCGTGGCCGCCTGGTACGAGCTGACCGGCATCACCATCGACCACTTCATGATGATCGACTTCGCGGGTGTGGTCTCGATGGCCGACGCGGTCGGCGGGGTCCCGGTGTGCGTCGACGCCAACATCCACTCACGCGGCAGGGACGGCAAGGGCTCCGGGCTGAAGCTGGAGAAGGGCACCCACCCCGTCAAGGGCAAGCAGGCGCTGGCATGGCTGCGCACCCGTTACGGCTTCGAGGACAACACGGACCTGGGCCGGGCGAAGGCCCAGCAGCAGTACCTCAACTCGATGGTGCGGGAGCTGCGCAAGGGCACCAAGCTGACCGATCCCGGCAAGCTGATGGACCTCGCGGACGCGGCGACGAACGCCCTGACGGTGGACAACGGCCTCGGCACGGTCAAGAAGCTGTACGACCTGGCGGAGGAGCTGAAGAAGGTCCCCACCGAGCGCATCACCATGTCGACCATGCCGAACGTCTACGGCACCGGCGCTCTCGACGGCCGGGTCCTTCCCAAGCCCGGTGAGGCCGAGCAGGTGTTCCGGATGGTCCGCGAGGACATCCCCCTGGACGGCAAGGCGTCCAAGCGGAAGACCCAGGTGACGAAGGACCTCGCGGCACCCGTCGCCGAGATCGCGGTGGCCGTGCGCAACGGGACCGCCACGACCGGGACCGCCGCGGCGGAGGGCCGGGCGAGCGCGGTCAGGGACCTGCTCGTCGATGCCGGGTTCACCAAGGCGTCGGTCGACTCCGGGAACATCGAACCGGCGGCCCGCACCGGTCTGCTCTTCCCCAGCGCGGAGCTGGAGGGTGACGCCCAGGCGGTCGCCAAGGCGCTCGGCATCCCGGTGTCGCAGGTGAAGAAGTCGACGGAGGTCTCGGGCATCGTCCTGGCCGTGGGCGCCGACTGGCGCGAGGGCGGGTCCTACCCGGCCAAGGCCGGTGAGGAGAAGACACCGGAGTCGGCGAAGGCGCTCAACGGCGCGGACGAGAAGGCGTGCATGCACGTCAACCCGAACTACACCTGGTGAGACGGGCGGGGAAGGGCCCTGGAGACCGCCGCACCGCGGTCCCCGGGGCCCTTTCGCCGTATGCGGCGGAGCGGGCCGTCCGCCCCCGCGTGCGGAGAGCTGTCGAAGGCGGTCTGCCCCCGCACGGCCGGAAGACGGTCTGCCCCCGCACGGCCGGGCGGCGGCCGCGGTGCGGTCCGGCGGGAGCGTGCCGTGGCCGTCCGGCGCGTACCACGATCGGGTGGTGTGAGGCCGTGACCGCGGCGTGCGGCGCGGCGCCGGCGCGGCCGGCGGGATCGGGGACCGTGGGGGCCCTGGAGTCCTCCCGTACCAGCTCAGCGGCTGTCCCGTCGGTACGGCCGGTCGCGGGGCCGAGGGCGGTCGCCTCCTCCGTCCCGTCGGCGTACTCCTGTTCCAGGAGGTGCCGGACCGCGTTCCCGGGATGACGTTCCCCGCCGCGCACCGGCATGATCGCAGAGACGGCGGGATGACGCGCGGCGGACACGTGGTCCTCGGGGGCCCAGGGGGCGGGAGTCCCAGGGGGTGCCGTCTCCCGGGGGCGGTGTGATTCCGCCGCCGCGTTACCGCGAACGGGGGACACGAGGGCGTGCCGCCATGCCTCTTCCCGGTCATCAGATCGTACGGGCCTACCGTGCGATGGTCCCACTAGCACCGCGGAGGTGTCCCTCGTGCCTACACCGCACCGATCTCCCCGTCCACCGCACCCCCGCACCGCGCCCCCGCAGCGCAGATCCGCCCGGCAGCCCGGGTCCGCGGCGGCCCGCGGCGGGAAGGGCGGCGCGAAGGGCCGGGGCGGCCGGCCCGGCGGGCGCAGGACGCCGCCCCGGTGGGGCATGCGTGTGGCCACCGGGCTCTCCGTACTGGTGCTGGGCGCGAGCGGCATCGGCCACGCGGTGGTGTCCGGGCTGGAAGGGGGCATCGACCGGGTCGACCCGTTCAAGGACATGAAGAACCGTCCGCGGGGCGGCCACGGCATGAACTTCCTGCTCGTCGGCACCGACGGCCGCGACAAGATCACCGCACAGGAGAAGAAGGAGTACCGGCTGGGCGGTGCTCCCTGCCACTGCACCGACACCCTCATGCTGGTCCACCTGTCGGCCGACCGGCAGCGCGCCAGTGTGGTCAGCCTGCCGCGCGACAGCTACGCCGAGATCCCCGAGCACACCGACCGGACCACCGGCGAGAAGCACGAGGCCCATCCGGTCAAACTGAACGCCGCCTACGCGGAGGGCGGGCCGCAGCTGACGGTACGGACCGTGGAACAGCTGACCGGGGTGAAGATCGACCACTACCTGGAGGCCGACTTCACCAGCTTCATGAAGACGGTCGACGCCCTCGGCGGGGTGGAGATCTGCACGGCCAAGCCGCTCAAGGACTCCTACACCGGGCTGGATCTGCCGGCGGGCACCCATGAGCTGAACGGCGGGCAGGCCCTGCAGTACGTCCGCTCGCGGCACGTCGACGGGGCCGCCGACCTCAGCCGGATGCAGCGGCAGCAGAGGTTCATGGCGGCCCTGGTCGGCCGGGTGACCGGCAGCGGCGTCCTGATGAACCCGGTGAAGTTCCGCGAGGTGGCCTCCACGATGCTCGACGCGGTCCGCGCCGACAGGGGGTTCGGTACGGAAGAGATGCTGGAGCTCGGAAAGGCGATGCGCGGCTTCACACCCGCCTCGTCGGAGTTCACCTCGGTCCCCTTGGAGGAGGAGAGCCACGAGGTGAAGGGCATCGGTTCGACCGTGAAGTGGGACCCCGACAGGTCCACCGCGCTGTTCGCCGCCCTGCGGGAGGACAAGCCGCTCGCCCCGGCGCTGCCGGAGCAGCCGGAGGCGAAGCCCGTCGCGGTGGCGCCGGAGCAGATCAAGGTCCAGGTCTACAACGGCACGTCGAAGGACGGGCTCGGCCAGGAGGTGGACAAGGCGTTGCGCGGCACCGGCTTCGACACCACCCGCGCCCCGCTGAACGGCGGGGCGGGTGACCTCGGGCGGACGCGGATCAGTTACGACCCCCGGTGGGACCGTTCGGCGAAGTCACTGGCCGCCGCGCTGCCCGGGAGCGAGCTGGTGGCGGTGAAGGGACAGGGCGCGATGATGAAGGTCACGGCGGGCTCGGACTTCACCGAGGTGCGGCGGGTGAAGTCGGAGAACCCCGGGAAGGGTGAGTTCGAGACCGTCACCGGGGACCAGGTCGTCTGCCCCTGACGACCCGGCGCAGGGGACTGTTCCGTCTGACCCTGACGGCCCGGCGTGAGGGACCGTTTTGTCCGCCCCCGACGGCCCGACGCAGGGGCCGTTTCGTCCGCCCCCTGACGGCCCGGCGCAGGGCGTCGTTTCGTCCGCCCCCTGACGACCCGGCGCAGGGGGCCTTCCCGACCAGCCCCGACGGCCCGCCACCGGGGCCGTCCTCCCCCGCGCCGGCCGCGTCCCCACGCGGGGGTCACCCCTCACGGCGCCGCGCGAGCGCGGTCATCACCAGTGCGGCCAGCGCGGCACCGGAAGACACCAGCCAGAGCGCGGTGTACCCGCCCTCGCCGGGCTCGCCGGCAAGGCCGGCGGAGAACGCGCCGAGCAGGGAGGCGAAGACACCTCCGGCGACGGCACCGCCCAGCGTCTTCACGTTGTTGTAGAGCGCGGCGGAGATGCCGGTCCTCGCCGGGTCCGAGGCTTCGACGATCACCGTCGGCATGGCTCCGAGCGCCAGCCCGATCCCCAGCCCGGTGAAGGCGGAACCGGCGGCCATCTGCCATACCTCCTCGTGCAGGAGGGCGAACTGACAGAAGGTCAGTGCCACCAGGCCGAACGCGGCCATGAGGGTGGGCCGGTAGCCGATCCGCGCGGCGAGCGCGGCGGTGCCCAGCGAGCCGACGACGCTGCCGAGCGCCCCGGGCAGCAGGACCAGGGAGATGGACAGCGCGTCCAGCCCGAACCCGTAGCCGGCGGTGTCCGGGTCGGCCGCGTAGAAGGTGGAGTTGGGCGTCTGGCTGCCGAAGTAGAAGACGCCGAACAGGAAAGCGGCGCAGTAGAACGGCGCGGTGGTCCGGGCGGCCAGCGCCCGGACGTCCACCAGCGGTTCCCGGCTGCGCAGTTCCACCCGTACCCACACCGCCAGCAGGACCAGACCGAGTACGACGGGCCCCAGCACCCGCGCGGACCCCCAGGATCCCCCCTGTGCCCCCGACACCCCGCCGAGCAGGGCGATCATGGCACCGCTGAGCAGCGTCACCCCGGCCCAGTCCACCCGTCCGCCGGCCCGGTTCCGTGTCTCCGGTACCGCCACGAAGGAGACGGGCACGCAGAGCGCGGCGAGCGCGGCCGGTACCAGCAGGGTGAGCCGCAGGTCACCGAAGGCGGAGTCCACGAGTCCCATCACCACCCCGCCGGCCATCGCGCCGAGCGTCAGGGCTCCGACCAGGCGGGCGATGGCCCGTCGCGCGTCGGCCACCGGCAGCCGGTCCCGTACGAGGGCGATCTCCAGGGGCAGCAGGGCGGCGATCGGCCCCTGGAGCACGCGTCCGGCGAGCAGCGTGCCGTAGTCCGGGGCGAGGGCGACGACGAGGGTGCCCACGGCGATCGCCGCCAGGGCGACCCGGAGCATCCGCCGGTGCCCGTACAGGTCCCCGAGGCGGCCGAAGAGGGGGACGCAGACGGCGGCGGCCAGGAGCTGGACGGAGACGACCCAGTTGAGGGCGGCCGAGCCGATGCCGAGGTGGCCGGCCAGGTCGGGCAGCAGCGGGGCGAGTCCGGCCTGGAGGAAGCCGCTGGTCACCTCGAAGAGGATCAGCAGGCCGACGACGGTGGTGACGGACGCGGGCGGCGGCTCGGCGGGAGCGGCGGCCGGGGGCAGGGTCGCGGGGGCGGTCACCGGATCACGCCCGCGCGGCGGGAGCGGACCCGGACCGCGGGGCGGTGCCGGGTGCCGTGGCGCCCGGGGCGGTGAGCGGGGTACCGAGGCGGCGCAGGGCCAGTCCCGCGAGCAGGGCGGCGGCGTACGGCAGGGCGCTGTCGTCGTAGACCGCTCGCGGGGAGTGGTTCATCGGCGCGTTTGCCGGGTCCGTACCGGGCGGGCAGGCACCGAGGCCGACGAAGGCGCCGGGCACCTCCCGCAGCACGAAGGAGAAGTCCTCGGCCCCGGCCATCGGCGCGGGCGCCTCCAGGACCCGGTGCTCGCCGAGGATCCGCCGGGCGGTCTCCAGGGCGAACCCGGCCTCGGCGGCGTCGTTGACGGTCGGCGGGTACTGCTCGGTGTAGTCGATGCCGGCGCTCACCCCGTGGGCCGCGGCCACACCGTGCACGGTCCGTTCGAAGACCGTGCGCACCCTGGCCCGGGAGGCGTCGGAGAAGGTCCGCACGGTGGCGGCGAAGCGGGCGGTCTCCGGGATGACGTTGGCGGCGGTGCCCGCCTGGATCAGGCCCACGGTGACGACGGCCGGGTCGAAGACGTCGATCTCCCGGGTGACGGCGGTCTGGAGCGCGGTGACCATGGCGCAGAGCGCGGGCACCGGATCGGCGGCGGAGTGCGGGGACGAGCCGTGGCCGCCCCGCCCGCGCACGGTGACCGTCACCTGGTCCGAGGCGGCCAGCATGGGGCCCGGGCGGGTCGCGGCGAAGCCGGTGGGGACACCGGTGGAGATCACGTGCAGGGCGTAGGCGGCGACGACGCGCTCACCGGCCGCGTCCAGGACCCCCTCGTCGATCATGATCCGCGCGCCTCCCTGGCCCTCCTCACCGGGCTGGAACATGAGGACGACGTCCCCGGCCAGCTCCTCGCGCCGGGCGGCCAGCAGCCGGGCGGCGCCGACGAGCCCGGTCACATGCAGGTCGTGTCCGCAGGCGTGCATCCGGCCGTCGAGGACGGAGGCGTACGGGAGGCCGGTGTCCTCCCGCACCGGCAGCGCGTCCATGTCACCGCGCAGGAGTACGGCGGGGCCGGGGCGTCCGCCGCGCAGCACGGCGGTGACGGAGCTCAGGGCCGTACCGAGCCGGATCTCCAGGCCGAGGCCCTCCAGGGCCCGGAGTATCTTCGCCTGGGTCAGGGGCAGGTCGAGCCCCAGTTCCGGTTCGCGGTGCAGGGCGTGGCGCAGTTCGGTCAGGGCGGGGGCGAGGGCGCGTGCCTCGTTCAGCAAGGACATGGGCGTATCGTGCAAAACACAGCCCCCCGCCCCGCCCGTACGCAGGAAAGCGCCGCCGATGAGCCTGTCCGTGCCCGAATCGACCGGGGGTCCCGAGCGGCTGCTGCGGGCCGCGCAACCGGTTCCGCTGGATGAACTGGACTACCTCCTGATCACCGCGCTCCAGACCTCGCCCCGGGCGGAATGGGCCCAGATCGGCAAGGCGCTCGGGGTGGACGCCTCGACGGCGGCGCGCCGCTGGAACCGGCTCACCGAGGCGGGGCACGCCTGGCTGAGCTGCTACACGGTGGCGGTGGGCCCGACGGTGCCGGTCATCGCGTTCATCGAGGTGGACTGTGCCGCGGGAGCGCTGCACGAGGTGGCGGCCGAGATCGCGGACGACCCCCACCTGATCACCATCGAGCATGTCACCGGCGCCCGTGACCTGGTGCTCACGGCGGCCTTCCCGAACCTCGCGGCGCTGGGACGGTACGTCGGATTCCGGCTCGGCCGGCTGCCCGGGGTGTCGGCCACCCGCTCCCAGACGGCGACCACCGTCCACACCGAGGGCAGCCGGTGGCGGCTGGACCGGCTGGCCCCGGGCAGTCAGGACCTGCTGGCGAAGGAGCGGGACCCCGCTCCGCCCCGGCGCGGGTCGGCCGCCCTGGACGCGCTGGACGCACGTCTCTACCTGCTGCTCAGCGAGGACTTCCGGCAGCCGGCCGCCCGGCTCGCCGAACGCCTCGGTGTCAGTCCCACCACGGTGCGCCGCCGGCTGGACCGGATGCACCGCCAGGACGCGCTGATCTACCGCTGCGAAGTCGCCCGCTGCCTGTCCGGCTGGCCTGTCTCGGTCACGCTGTGGGGCATCGCCCCCGCCGCCGACGCCTCGCGTATCGTCTCCCAGCTGATCCGGATGCGTGAGACCCGGCTCTGCGCCTCCCTGACCGGGCCGCACAACCTGATGCTGGCGGTGTGGCTGCGTTCGGCCGAGGACATCGGGGCGTTCGAGGCGAGACTGGCGGACCGGTTCCCCGAACTCACCGTGGCGGACCGGGCGGTGACCCTGTGGCCGCTCAAGCTGGCGGGCCACGTCCTGGACCCGGAGGGCCGCCACCTCAGAGGCGTCCCTGTGACGTTCTGGGACGAACCGGTGGCCGAACAGGCGGAGGACGCCCTGCTGGAACGCCTGCGCGGCGGCCCGGCCGGTCCGGCCGCCGACTGAGCCGCACCGTCCGGGCGGACGGCGGACGGCGGGCGGTGAGCTGCGGGCGGTGAGCTGCGGGCGGTGAGCTGCGGGCGGTGAGCTGCGGGCGGTGAGCGGGGGACGGAGAGCTGCGGGCGGGGGACGGAGAGTTGCGGGCGGCGGGCGGCTCAGTCCTCGTCGAGCCCCTCGGCGGCCCGCTTCTCACGGAGTTCCTTGATCGCGCGCCGCCGGGCCAGCCGGTGCGTACGCCGGATCTGCGCCTCCTGGTAGCGGCGCCTGTCGCGTTCCGTCTCCGGTACGACCTGCGGGACGGGGCGCGGCCGGCCCTCCCCGTCGACCGCCGCGAACACCAGGTACGCGGTACCCACCTGCTGGGCGGGGGTCGACTCGTTCCACCGCTCCGCCATGACGCGCACCCCGACCTCCATCGAGGAGCGCCCGGTCCAGTTCACCTGGGCGCGGACGTGAACGAGGTCACCCACGCGGACCGGCTCCAGGAAGACCATCTCGTCCATCGAGGCCGTCACCGCCGGACCACCGGAGTGCCGGCCGGCGACCGCGCCGGCCGCGTCGTCGACCAGCTTCATGATCACACCGCCGTGCACCGAACCCAGGAGATTGGTGTCGTTACCGGTCATGATGTGGCTGAGGGTGGTGCGGGAGGCGGAGGTCGGCTTGGCCGCAATCCCGCCTTCCTGGTGCAGGTCCTGATCTGTCATGCCCTCCACCTTATGCGGGGACTTGCCCCCGGTTGCATTGCATCAGCTTCGCAACAGCCCCGGCCCGATTTCCGGTACACCCTGTAAGACCCACAGGCCAAGACGGCACACTGGTGCCCATGAGCGATTGGCCCGATGGGCGGAACGGCGGACCCGGCGAGCGGTACGGCCAGGGCAGTGCGAACGCGCGGCCCGAGAGCGCCCGCGCCATGCCGCATGTGCGGCGCCGCCCCGCTCCCCCGCAGAACCCGCCCCGGATCCCCCCGCAGCAGGGCGGCCAGGGTTACGCGGAGGCACCCGGCTACGACAGCGGGTACAACACCGGCCAGGTCTACGGGGGTGGCCGAGGTCACCACGGCGGAAGCGGCGGGAACAGCGGGAGCGGCGGGTACGGCGGCGACCGCGGTCACGTCCAGGGCGGCCGTCCCGCTCCGGACTGGGGCCGGAGGATCAAGGTCGGCGCGCTGACGCTCGTCGTCGTGGTGCTCGCGGTGACCATCGGCACGTACTTCTGGGCCGACGGCAAGCTCAAGCGCGAGGTCGACCTCTCCAAGGTCATCGAGCGTCCGGGCGAGGGCGACGGCACCAACTACCTCATCGTGGGCTCGGACAGCCGCGAGGGCATGACCGCCGAGGACAAGAAGAAGCTGCACACCGGCTCCGCCGAGGGCAAGCGGACCGACTCGATGATGATCCTGCACGACGGCTCGAACGGCCCGACGCTGATCTCCCTGCCCCGCGACTCCAACGTCGAGATCCCCAGCTTCGTGGGCTCGGAGTCCGGCAAGAAGTTCGAGGGCACCGGCCGCACCACGAAGCTGAACGCCGCGTACGCCGAGGACGGCCCCGAACTCCTGGTCCGTACCGTCGAGTTCAACACCGGTCTGCGCATCGACCACTACGTCGAGATCGGCTTCGGCGGCTTCGCCAAGATCGTGGACGCGATCGGCGGGGTCGAGATGGACATCCCCAAGGCGTTCAAGGACAAGAAGTCCGGCGCCGACTTCCAGGCCGGCAAGCAGACGCTGAACGGCGAGCAGTCCCTCGCCTTCGTCCGTACCCGCTACGCCTTCGCGGGCAGCGACCTGGACCGTACGAAGAACCAGCAGAAGTTCCTCGCGGCCCTGGCCTCCCAGACGGCCACCCCGTCGACGATCCTCAACCCGTTCACGCTGTACCCGACGATGGGCGCCGGCCTGGACACGCTGATCGTGGACAAGGACATGTCGCTCTGGTCGCTGGGCAACATGTTCTTCGCGATGAAGGGCGTCACGGGCGGTGACGGTACGTCGATGAACATCCCGCTCACGGGCCAGAGCGTGAACGGCAACCTCGTCTGGGACAAGGAGAAGGTCAAGCAGCTCGTGGAGCAGCTGAAGAACGACGAGAAGGTCACGGTCAAGGGCAGCTGACGGCAGCCGAACCCCAAGAAGGCTTCCAGGACGGGCTGTCCGCTCATCCTGGAGGCGCTTCCGACAGCATCACGCCCCGTTGCCGGGATCAAGCTCGGCAGCGGGGCGCACGTTGTTCAGCTCCCAGCCGCGTACTCCACGAAGTCCGCCCACGCGGTCGGACCGAAGCCGACGTGCGGCCCTGGGACACTCTTGGAGTCGCGAACGTGCACCGTGCCTGGGGTAGTCGCGACCTCTACGCAGTCATTACCGTCGCCACTGCTGCTGTAGCTGCTCCTGAACCACTCCAGCGCGTAAGCGTCCCCGGCAGAGGTCTCACGCATCATGTCTCTCCCAGCACTCTCTCGATGAAGGCCAACGACTCCCGGGGTGAGAGAGCCTGGGCCCGGATCATCCCACAGCGCAGCTCAAGGATTCTGAGGTGCTTCGGGTCGGAGACCGGCCGTCCTGCGAACGCGCCCTCGGACCGCCCCACCGCGCTGCCGTCAGGGAACTTCAGCACCTCGATCAGCCCACCGGTCCCGGGGTGTTCCTCGCGATGGGTAGGCATCACCTGGATCGCCACATTCCGCATCTGCCCAATCTCCAGGAGGCGTTCGAGCTGCCGACGCCACACCATTGTGCCTCCGACCGGACGTCGGAGTGTCACCTCTTCCTGGACAAAGCTGAGCGACGGGAGCGGATCACGGTCGAAGATGGACTGCCGGGCCAGGCGAGCGGCCACCATGCGGTCCATCTCGTCCAGCGTGTAAGCGGGTAGCCATGAGGCGAACAGAGCGCGCATATGCGCTTCGGTCTGCAGCAGACCGTTGACATTGTGGTTGTGGTAAGCCTCCAGCTCAGCCGCCCGTGCTTCCAGCTTCGCCAGATCCCGCACCTTCTTCGGGTACCGGACCTCCGCCACGTCCTCCTTCATCATGGCGATCCGACCGCCCGCCCCCAGCACCTCGTCCGCCTTGTCCAGGAACTCCGGGCGGGGGATGCGGCGCCCTCCCTCCACCTTGTAGACCAGGTCCTCCCCGTACCCGATCGCGGCCCCGAACTCGCCGGCCCGCATCCCCGCCACCTCCCGCCACGCCTTGATCTGGCGGCCCACCGTGGCGACCACCGCCGCCCCTGACTCGTCGTCCGGGTCGACGTCCCAGCCGGGCTCGTCCGCTCCACCGTCGCTCCCGCGCGCCGCGCCCGCCTCATCCACGCTCATCCGTGCCCCACTTCCGATGTGCATGCTGTCTCTGCTCAACCCCTGTCGTCCCCGCGCGTCACCCCGGACAGCCGGGACAGCGCTGGACAAGCGCGGGACAGTCACCGTACGTAGCCCCCCTGTCGCTATTCACGGTACGCAGGCGAGGTCACGCTGAGTACCGTGACCCAAGAAATCACCCGAACCGAACATTCCGTTCCCACCCGGCAGTTCACCGTGCTGCTCTCCCCCACCCGCCGGGGCGCCCGGCTCGCCCGGCTGCTCGCCACGGCGCATCTCAGCGACTGGGGGCTGCCCACGGAGTCGGCCGCGCACGTCGTGGCCGAGCTGGCGGCGAACGCCACCGTGCACGGCCGCGTGCCCGGCCGCGACTTCCGGCTGCGCCTCGCGGTCCGGCACGGCGGGTTGCTGCGGATCGAGGTGACCGACACCCGGAGTGAGCGACTGCCACCCGCCCCTGGGGCCTCCCCCGCCCCCGGCGCCGATACGGAGTACGGGCGCGGCCTGCTGATCGTCGGGGCCCTCGCCGACCGCTGGGGCGTCATCCTCGGGCCCGTCCCCGCCAAGACCGTATGGGCGGAGCTCGACCTGGCACCGTGACGGGGGCTCCCCACCTGCCATCGGGTGCTTTGTCACTCACTCGGGTGACATAGGACAACTGGGCTGGATTCGGGACGGGTTGCCGTGTCTATGCTCGCCCCGACAACCACAGACATGAGACGGCCCCCGCTGGGAATGAGAATCCCGGGCGAGGGCCTGACCACCGAGGAAGTCAGGACCTTCCCGATGGATACCCAGCAGGTTAACGCGCCCTCGTGCGCCCCGTCCCCCGTACACGGGGACCTCACGCCGTCTTCCGGCGTCATCCACGGCCCCGGCACCGCGGCCTCCCCCTCGCCGCGTTCGGCCCGGCTGTGCGCATCCGGTCACTGCCCGCCGCCCCGGTAGCCCTGCTGCCGGTAGCGGCCTCCGCCTGACCCTCTCCTCCCCATAGCTCCTCGCGGCCCCGACGGCCGCGCCCTGCCCACGGACCGTGATGCGCCGTCCCTCCGGCGCGGCCTCGTGCCGCGCTTCTTCGCCATGCCCGGAAACGGAACCGCTCCCTGCTACGGAGTGGGTCCCCGTCCCGAACGCCCTCCAGGAACTCGACACGACGGCCTCCCGGCACGCCCAGCCCGGCGCCTGGTTACGCGCGGTGGCCTGGCTCGTCGGAGCCGGCCTGCACCCACGTGCCCGTACGACGACGCTGGCCGTCGCACACGATCTGGCCCGGCGGATGGACTACGACCTCGGCCTCGTCCTCTACGACCTCAAGGGCACCGCCACCCGCTGCCGGATGACCGTCGCCACCGTCAAACGTCATGTGCGGGTCCTGCGCGAACTGGGCGCGCTCGTATGGAAACGCCACGGCACCAAACGCAACCTCCACCTGCCCGGCCGCCCTTACACCGCCACCGCCACCATCTACGCCGCCACCGTCCCCGCCCTCTACGACACCGCCATGGGCCACCGCCTGGACGGCACCGGCTACCACGCGCGCGTACGCGGGGTCACGGATACCGGCCGGGACCGGGCGATCACCACCACCGCACGGACCCGCCACCGGCCTGTAGACAACCCGCTTGTGGACCATCGGCGTTCAGGGCGGCATGAGCCCCATTCCCTTGACGCCCACCACCACGTGCCCCCAGCTGAATTGGGCGAGACGTTGAACTACACCCCGCGCAAGCGCGCGGCGAGCCCGGACACACCACCTCGCCCGGACGGCAAGGCCGGTCGGAAGGCCGACAGGAAGACCGGCGACAGGAAGACCGGCGACGGGAAGTCCGGCGGCAGGAAGACCGGCGATGGGAGGACCACCCGACGAAGGAGACCCACCCGCGACCGCGCACCGCGGCGCAGCCCCCTCCAGGTCGCCCATGACATCGCCGTCGCCCGACAGGTGCGTCCCCTGGTCTCCTGGGCCCAGTCCGAGGGCCTGCGCCGTCTCGCCCACGCCCTGCGTCCGCTCATCGACCGCGGACTCGACGCCCACGCCATCGCGGCCGAACTCCACGGCATGGTCCTCACCTGGCGCCCCCGCCACCCCGCCGCCTACATCACCGCCGTCCTCGCCCGTGACCACCGCGCCACCACCACCGCCGCCGAGACCGCCGGGCACCCCCGCACGCCCCCGCCCAGGGCCTTCTCCCAAGCCCTCGCCACCCTGCGCACAGCACAGACAGCGGCAGTCGGCGCCACCCGCCCCGCAGACGACCACCCCCCGGCGGACAGCACGGAAGACCTGACCGCCGAAGACATCACCCTGCTCCGCTCGGCCGCCTCCACGGACCCCGCCCTGATCCTCACCGCCCTGGAGAACCTCGGCGAACTCCGCACCCGGCGCCTCTACACCGACCGCCTCGTCGACCGGGCACGCCTCCAGCTCTTCGGCGGACCCCACATCACCATCCGCTGAGAACGGCCTCACCGAGGGCCGGTCCGGTGAACCCGCCGCCTTCCCAGGGCCCGCACCCGAGCGGAGGCCGTCCGGCCGGCAAGGCAGTGGCGGGCCCGGCGTACGGCTCGCGCGGAGGCTCGACCGCCGGACCACCGGCGAAGAGCCCCCGGTGCGTCCCCCGGCCAGGGCACCGCCCCCACGAGCGGTGCCGCCGTCCGTCACCGCCGGAAGGAGATCGTCCCCCGGTTCCGGTCGCCACCGTCGAACTTCGAGCGGTCGACGACCGGGCGCGGTACCGGCCGGGCCGCCATCAGCTTGATGGTGTCGCGTCCGGCCAGAGCGGCCTGCCACTGCCCGAGGTCCGGGCGGGTGCCGTACGGTCCGGCGGCCTGCTCCCACAGGCGGAGCACCGCGGCCTCACGGCGCTCGTCCAGTGAGCCGGGCACGGGGTTCAGGGTCCGGCCCGGCGCGGTGTAGGCGTCCTGGGCGAGCACCCGGCCGATCATCAGGGCGGCCTTGTAGCGGTCGCTGTCGACGGAGACCGCCCCCGGCGGTGCCAGGGGGTCCTGCCAGTCCGGTGTGTCGGCCTGTTCCAGCACCGGCGCGCACCCCAGGGGCCGGGCGCCGTCGCAGTCCAGCAGGTAGGCGGCGGGGGCGGGGGCGACGGTCCACAGGACGTTCGCCTGGGACAGGTCACCGATGACCAGGCCCAGGGTGTGCAACCAGCGGAACAGGTCCACCAGCGCCACGGTCAAGGCGTAGCGCTCCGCCGGTGACGGCTGTCCGACGGCCTGCCAGGCCGCCTTCGGTTCGCGCAGCAGGTACGACAGTTCCGTCAGCTTGCTCTCCCCGCGTGACGTCGTCCAGGTCATGGAGGCCGGGGCGCGGTGCATGAGGAACCCGGTGACCAGCCGGCCGTCCACGACCCGGCACAGAGGCCAGGCGGTCTCCCGGTCGAGCCGGTCGCGGTCGGCCTCGCCCAGTGCCTGGCGGAGCGAGACCAGGGTGGCGAGCGAGGCCCCGTCGGCCTTCTGCGGTTCCCGGTAGCTCTTGTAGAGCAGCCGTCCGGGTCCTCCGACCTCGTGCACCTCCCCCTGCCCGCCGTCACCGACCTTGCCCAGCAGCTTCAGTGCCGACCGGGGGACGTCCGCGCCGTCATGCTCGCTCATCCGGGGCCTCCCACAGCACGACGGCGCTCCGGTCGTCGTCGTAGGACTTCACCCGGAACTGCGCCTGCCAGAGGAAGTCCGCGGGGCCGGGTACCTGGCCGCTGCCCCAGGCCGTGGCGAGGAAGTCACGCATCTCCTGCTCCCCGGCGAGGGGGGTGGACAGGCCGTCCGTGCTGACCACGAGCACGTCACCCGGGGCGGCCGGGCCGAGCAGGGTCGTCGAGGCCGTGCGGGCGGAGGGCAGGGCGTCCGTACGGGTGTCGATCACACCGGTACCCGGTCCGCTCCCCTCCTCCGTGATGTCCAGGTACCACCGGCCCTCACGCAGCAGGGCCGTACCGCCGTCGCCGACGGCGAGGAAGCCGCGGATGCGGACGGCCGGGTCGAGCGGAACCAGCAGCACGCGCAGGGTGGTCGCGTAGTCGCCGGGGTCGTGGGAGCCGCGTACCGCGAGGTCCGTGAGCAGTGTGGCGATCCGGCCCACCACCGCGTCCGCCGTGTCCGCGAAAGTCTCCCCGTCGCCCGCCGCCAGGGCCGCGCACAGCCCTTCCGCGGCACGGTCCAGATAGGCGGCCGCGAGCCGGCACACCTCGTTGGACCCGATGTGCGAACGGGCGGCGGAGCCCACCCCGTCGGCGACGGCGAGGAGGAGCAGCTCCCCCCGGTCGCGGTCGCCGATGCGGGTGACGCACAGGGCGTCCTGCCGGGGCTCCCCCAGATAGCGGTGGGAGTCGCCCCGGACCGACGCGGCCCGCACGCTGAGCGCCCCGTACTCCGCGCCGTCCACGACGATGTCGGGCAGCACGGCGGCTGCCGGGTCGGTACCCGCCGCGGGCAGTTTCCGGGGCACCGGCGGGTACATCGGGGGCTTGTTCCCGCTGTGCCAGGGGGCCCCCAACTCCGGTGGCCGGGCGAGGCGTTCGCCCGGCCGGTCCACCGGCGCGGCTTCCGGGGGCGGGTCCTGGGCCGGGGGCGGGTCCTGGGCCAGGGGCGGCACCTGCGCCGGGACCGGGGCCGGTGTCCGGGCCGGGGCGGCGGGGCCGGCGCGGTGGTCCCACGGCTGCGGCCCGGCCGCCGGCCGGTCCACCGGCGCGTAGGACTGCTCCGGCGGGGCGTAGGACTGCTCCGGCGGGGCGTAGGACTGCTCCGGCGGCGCGTAGGACTGCTCCGGCGGCGCGTAGGACTGCTCCGGCGGCGCGTAGGGCTGTTCCGGCGGCGCGTAGGGCTGTTCCGGCGGGGCGTACGACTGCTCCGTGGAGGCGGCCGACTGCGCGTACCGGGGTCCCGGCTGCGCGGAGAGCCTTTCCTCGGCCTGCATGCAGGGCTGTTCCGGCCGCGTGTCGGGCCGGACAGCGGGCCCGTACGGCTGTTCCGGCCGGGCGTACAGGGGGTCGGGCTCGTCCCGCCCGGCGGGCGGCCGGTCCCCCGGGGGAGACAC
Organism: Streptomyces nitrosporeus; assembly: GCF_008704555.1. NCBI lineage: Bacteria > Bacillati > Actinomycetota > Actinomycetes > Kitasatosporales > Streptomycetaceae > Streptomyces > Streptomyces nitrosporeus. The sequence continues at coordinate 4,699,963 of NZ_CP023702.1, read as the reverse complement.
GACCTGTTCCGCCGTGCGCCAGGTCTCTTCCAGCGGATCGCTGTCGTGGTGCCGGTCCTGGCCCTGGTCCCGGTCCCTGTTCTGGCCCTGGTCCCGGTTCTGCCCCTGGTCCCGGTTCTGGTTCCGCATGGCCGTCCTCAGAGCTTGTCGAGGGAGACGGTGGAGAAGCCCGGCACCGTCTCGTCCACGGCGAGGGTGAAGCCGGAGCCGCCGTCGGCGGCCATGCTGCCGGCCGACCGCACGATGGAACGGGTCAGGCTGGAGGCGAACTCGCGGAGCGCCTGCGCCGGAGACACATGGGCATCCTGCTGCATGAAGGCGCGGAAGGTGGCGACCTGACCGATCGTGGCCGCCTCCGCGTCACCGATCCCGAACGCGATGATCTTCGGGCAGAAGGGCGACTCGGTCAGCTCCTTGTGCGCCTGTTCCCAGCCCTCGTCGGTGGGGATGCCGTCGGAGAGGAAGAAGGCGACCGGCCGGTAGACGTCGTGCCCTTCCGCCTTGAGTGCCGCCACATCCGCCTCAATGCACCGCAGCAGGGTGCGGAAGGCGTCTCCGTACGAGGTGAGTCCTCCGGCCGCCAGCGCGGGGACCTCGTCGATGTCGCTGAGGTCCACCAGGGGCTGGAGGACGCTGGCGCTGCTGGAGAAACCGATCAGGCAGAACCTGGTCTTGTCCGCGACCGTCGGGTTGGTGCTGATCTCGTGGTGCAGTTCGGGCAGTGCGCTGTTGATCGCGTCTATCGGGGAGCCGGACATCGAACCCGACTCGTCGCAGAGCAGATAGAAAGGAAGGATCTGCACGGTCTCGTACCTCCGTCGGTGCCGGTGTCAGTAGGTGTAGAAGTAGATTTCGAGGTCGGCGTGGCCCGAGGAGGCCCCGCCCTTCCAGAAGTCGCGTGTGGTGGTGTCCTCGAACATGCCCGGACGCGCCTTCTTCAGCAGTGAGTTGACCTCGTGCGCGTACGCGCCTCCGGCCCCCGGGTCGGCATGGCGGCCGAAGGTGAGGACGAAGGCGGCCTGCCGCCCCTTGTACGGGGCCGTCACCGCGCGCAGCCGCTGCTCGATCCGGCGCCGGTCGCCGGGGGCCGCGGTGATCGAGACCTTCACCGGTTTCTGCTGGACGGCCCGGGGGCCGGTCGGCTTCCTGGACTTCGCCGGTGCCGGTTCGGCCGAGGGCGAGGCGGACGGCCGGGCCGCGGCCGCCAGCGGGTCGCCCCGGTCCCCCATCGCGACCAGGGCCAGCACGAGCAGCAGATCGGCGAAGAGCCACCCGGCGAGATGCATCGGGTTGAACCGGGGCGCGTTCACCGCGCGCCGTCCCGGGGCGGTGTGTCCTGGGGCGGCGCGTCCCGCGGTACGCCGTCCTCGGGCCGTGCGTCCCACGGCTGCGGGGCGTCCGACGGCCCCTTGGCCAGGGTCACCGTGACGTCCTCGGGGGGCCGGAGCGGCGGCGCGGGATCGGGACGGTCGCCGGGCAGGGGAACGGTCGGGTACAGAGGGCCCGTCGAGGACGTGGCCGGCGCGGAGGACGCGGACGGTGACGAAGGCCATGCGGAGGACGCGGGCGCCGCAGGCGCCGGCACCGCCGGCGGCACGCCCGCGGTCCGGCCGAGCCGCTCGGCGGCACGGCGCAGCCCCTCGGTGTGCTCGGCCAGCCGCCGTACCGCGTCCTGGGACTCGGCGATGCTCCGGGCGGATTCCTCGGTGATCTCCCCGAGCCGCGCCAGCACCTGCGACGAGACGTCCGCCGCGACCTCGACCCCGGTCGTGAAGGACCGCTGGGAGGCGGAGAGCATGAGGACGGAGTCCTCGACCCGGTCGCCCGCCCGGTCGAGTACGTCCCGGATCTCTCCGCTCGTGATCCGGGCCGCCTCCAGGGACCGGCTCACCATGGCACCGCTGTCGGCCACCGCGGCGCCGACCTCCTTGCCGTTGCCCCGCACGGCCTCCTCGATGCGGCCCGCGGCGTCCTCCAGGGGGCGTACCGCGTGGTCGACGCCGGCCAGGCGGCCTTCCGCGCGTTCGACCGCCTGGGCCACGACCTCGGCGGCCGACGAGAGGTCCTTCTGGACATCGGCCGCACGGCCGCTGAGCCGGGTCAGTGTGTCCGCCGCCAGGGTCAGCTCGGCCGCGAACCGCTGCGGTGACGCCATCCTGTGGGCGTTCAGCACGAGTTGGGCCCGGGTGAGCACCGGGACGAGGCGCCGCATCAGCTTCTCGGCGTCATGCGCGGCCTCCTCCTCCCGGCGGGTGACCAAGGAGCGCCGGATGCCGTGGAGCAGGACGAGCGCGAAGAGCAGGGCGATGGCGGTGGTCGCGCCGGTCGCCACGTGCCCGAAGGTGAAGGCCCCGGACAGGTGCCCCTCGAAACCGCTCTGCCACAGCTGGAGGAAGGGCCGGGCCGCGGCCTTCGGGTTCGCGCCGATCAGTGCCTGGTAGGCGCTGGACGCCTGGGTCAGGCCGTACCAGGTCATCAGCAGGGGGACGAAGACCAGGGCGCCCAGGGCCGCTTCCAGCCAGGACCACGCCTTGTGCCGGTCGCCCGGGGGGACTTCGGAGGTGATGCTCTCCGGGCGTGCGAAGGAGTGGAGCAGGTCGAGTTCCGCCCAGGAGTCGAGGGAGGCCGTGTCCTTCGCCGCCAACGCCTTGCCCAGGGATTCGAGTTCGTCCCGGCGGGACGACAGCCTGGCCTCGGCCGATAATTGTCTGATCTGTTTGGAGACCTCGTGACGGTCCACCGGATTCGCTACGGGCATGTCTGTCCCTGATGTGAGAACCCCCAGGGGGCTCCCCGCCTCGCGTCCCCGGACCCCGGCCCGGAGCGGCGCTCCGGACGGCGCCGGAACACCGTGCCCCCGTGCAGCGACACCGGACGTACGCTGTGTCACTGGCCGCCGAGCGTATCCCACACCCCGTCAGGCGGAGCTAGGATCCAGACGTTGTTCCAGAACCGGAACGTATCGGCTGGGGGGCCGCCATGAGTACGGACGACCGGAAGCGCGGCGTGATCCGGCTCCGGGGGCCACGGCCCCCGGCCGGGACGGAACCACGGGACCCGGCGCGGGCGGAACCGCCCCCGCCCCCTGCCCGGACGGAACCACCCCCGCCCCCGGCTCGGACCGGGCCGCCGCGGCTCCCGGCGACGGTCCGCACCCCGGTGCCCGGCGGGGCGGAGCCCTCCCCGCAGCACCCGCCCCTGCTCACCGGCCGGGCACCGCGCGCCCGCTTCGGCGGACGCGGCACGCTCCAGGCCAATCTGAACTGGCTGCCCGACGCGGGCGCGGACCTCAACCTGTGCTGTCTGGTGGCGTTCAGGGACGGGACGGCACGCGTGGTGCAGGCCCTGGCCGACGACTACGGCTCGCTGACCGAATGGCCGTACATCTCCCTCGACCACGACGACCGGACCGGGGACTCCTCCGACGGCGAGACGCTGCGGGTGGACCTGGCCCGGGGCGCCCTCTTCGAACGGCTGCTCTTCTTCGTGTACATCTACGAGGGCGCCGCCGACTTCCGCCGCCTGGGCGCGTCGGTGACGGTGACCGCCCCCGGCGACCCCGGCTGCCGGATCCTGCTGGACGACTCCCCGCAGTCCGCGGTGGCCTGTGCGATCGCCCTGGTCACCCCGGACACCGAGGGGGTCACGGTGTGCCGCGAGGTCCGCTGGTTCACCGGCCGGCCGGACGTCATCATCCACGAACAGGTCGACCGCGCCTACGGCTTCGGCATGGACTGGTTCCCCGCCTCGAAACCACCGCTGCCACCCCGGGACGCACGCCGGCGCCGGCACCCCTGAACCCCGGCCCGGGCGTCCCCGTACGCGCGGTCCCGGACCGACCCGCCGGGACGGCGACCGGCGGGGCGCTCCTCCCGGAGTGCCTCGTCGGCCGTGGAGCCGGGCGGTCCCCGCCGCTCACGGCAGGTTGCGGCCATTACGAACCGCTGGAGCTGGTTCGTGCCCTCGTAGAGCTGGGCGCTTTAAAACTTCTGACGAAATGGGGCCTTGACCCCGGATCTTGGACACACGAGACACTGGATCCTGAGGATCTGAGAACGGAGATCTCGTGGTCATGAAGAACTGTCCGCCGCAGTTCGAGGCGGACGCTGTCGCGCTGTACGAGTCGCGGCCCGAAGCGACGATCAGGCCGGTCGCCGCTGATCTGGGGGTGAACCCGGAGACGTTGCGGAACTGGGTCAGGGCGGCCGGTGCGAGTCGGCCGCGGGGCCGTCGGGCCGAGGCGTCCGTCGAGCCGCCCACTGCGCTGGGGGCGCAGAACGCGGCCCTGCGCAAGAAGATCCGCGAGTTGGAGGAAGAGCGCGAGATCCTGCGGAAGGCGGCGAAGTATTTCGCCGGGGAGACGCGCTGGTGAACCGCTTCCAGTTCGTCGCCGACCACCAGCGCCGTTACGGCGTGAAGCGGCTGTGCACCATCCTGGGCATTGCCCGCTCCAGCTTCTGCTACTGGCGCCGCACCGCCGCCTGCCGGGCAGCCCGGCAGGCGACCGACGCCCATCTCGCCGCACGGATACGGGCCGTGCACCGGGAATCGGACGGCACCTACGGTGTCCCCAGGATCACCGCCGAGCTCCGCGAGGACGGCGAGCGCGTCAACCACAAGCGGGTCGCACGCGTGATGCGGAGCATCGATCTGGCGGGCGTGAGGCTGCGACGAAGACACCGCACCACGGTCGCGGACCCGGCCGCGGCGAAGGCCCCGGACCTGATCGGCCGCGACTTCACCGCGAGGGAAACGAACACGAAGTACGTCGGTGACATCACCTACCTCCCCCTGGAGAGCGGCAGGTTCCTCTATCTGGCCACCGTCATCGACCTCGCCTCACGGCGTCTGACTGGCTGGGCGATCGCGAATCACATGCGCACCGAACGACGTCAACCACGCTGAAGCAAGCCGCATAACCCGTGTCCAGAAACCGGGGTCAAGGCCCCAGTCGCCCTCGCCTCACTCCTGATGTGGGTGTGAAGCGAGGGGCAATCCCTAAAAAGGTGGCTCCAGGGAGTACCCGTTGTCGCTGAGAGGGACGGGCTCGGGCTTCGGTTCGGCAGCGCGCTGTTCCGCCACTGTGGGGTGGACGGCTATCGCCTCGTCCGCCCGCCCTTGCAGGACCAGGATCTCGCACAGTTCCTCACGTGCCTTGATCGTGCCCAGGGCCCGCAGTTCATCGGCGGCGTCGTCAAGACGGCCGGCCCGCCTGAGGAGGTCGGCCTTGACGATACGGGGATCGGTCCAGGGGCGGTCAAGACCGGCCACGGTGATCGCCTCGTCGACGCGGCCGAGGCCGGCGAGTGCCCAGGCCCGCCACCAGTGCTGGAACTCCTCGTGACCGTGGTGGGGCACGACCCTTGGGTGCTCGACCAGATAGAGCAGTTCCTCGGGGCGGTCGAGAAGCGGGTGGACGAGTGGTGCCAGGAGGTTGGAGCAGTCGTACCAGCCGAAGCCGGGCTCCGCGACGACGATCGCGTCGTCCAGCCGGCCTTCTGCCAGCAGCATCGAGGAAAGCCACGCCCTGTACCCGACCCAGTCGTCGGCGGCGATGGCGTCTCTCATCACGGCTTCGGCCTCTTCGACCCGGCCATGATGGCGCAGCGCACCCGCGTAGATGTCCAAGACGGTGCGCGCATCCCCGCCGCCGGCCAGTTCGCGCAACTCCTCGAGCCGCCCGTGACGTGCCAGCAGTTCGGCATAGGCGATTAGGGTGTTCTGAGCGAGGAAACGGCGCCCAGCGATGTCCTGGCCGAGGATCCGGATTGCCTCATCAGCACGGCCCGCCCGCTCCAGCACACGGGCCTGCAACTCCTGAGCGTCGGACAAGGCGTAGTCCCGGTGTTCTTCGCCACGGGCCTGACGTACATGGTCTGCGAGCGGGGCAATCAGCTCCAGCACCCGCTCGTCACGACCCTGCCCATCGGTGATACCCACCAAAATGGACAGGAGCCACGACTTGTCGAGGTGCGGGACGAGTAGTTCGATGGCCTCGTCGATGCGCCCTGCCTTGCCGAGCACCTCAGCAAAATCACGACACTCAGTCACAGAGGCTCGGCCGGCTTCCTCCGGACGTACCAGATCCAAAGCCTCCTCCGTCCTGCGACCCGTCCGGAGCAGGATCTCGGCCTTCGCATACAAGGCAGCCCGCCACCCCGCCACGACGAACGGCTCCATCACAGAAAGCGCGCGCCCGAAGTCCCCCGCCTGGCACAACTCCTCTACCGCCCCCTCGGCACAGAACCACTCGCCACGATCCACTGCCGCCTGGGCAACCAGATTCAGGTGACCGTGCTCCAACAGGAGACGCACCGTTCTCGGGGGTAGACCGCGATAGTTGCTCACCTGCCATGCAAGATCGTCCACATCCATGGTCGGAAGCGTAGAAGCACCCCCCGGCATGTCACCGAGGCACCGCCCGATCGATCCTCCCTCGCCCCCTCACGACATGGGCTTGGCCTTTGACGACAACTCCTAGGAGTCCAGCAACACGACATTGCCAACCATGCGTTCGTCAGCGGCATCAGCAGTGCGGGCCGGGCGGCCGCCCCCCGACCGGCATTCGCTCGTAACGCGTCGGCGGGGCGCCGCCCGAGGGGCGCCCCGCCGGTCGCGGAGCTGACCGGACCCGCCCGCTACGGCAGGGCACGAACCAGCATGATCCGCTGAACCTGGCTCGCGCCTTCGTAGATCTGGGGGCTTCGCAGTGCGCCTCACGCTGACCTGCACGGACATCCCTTATGCAGGAGAACTCCCTGGCATCCACCCATGATCGCGTGTCTGTCTTACCTGGCCAGGGCGCCACAGCGCCTTCCGAACCTCCCATGGTGCTCTGGCCGCCCTCTTGACGCCTCAGCGAGGCAGGAATGACACTCATGCAAGTTGGCGTAAGCCACTCGACACCGGAGGCAGTCATGGCACTACGGTTCATCGGGATTGATCCAGACACCGGGCAGCAGGGCTCCCCCACCGTATGGGTGGACGCGGGAAAGGGAGAGCTGGTGTTCCAGGGCTGGAAGCCGGACGAGGAACTGGAAGCGGAGTGCGCGGCGTTCGAGATCCCCGGGCACGCTCCGGGCATCCCTCTGCACGAAGCCGTGGTTCGGATTCCGGTCCGTATGGTGCCGATGCTCAGGAAGGCGTGCGATGTCGCAGAACGGTCCGGGCTTTAACGAGCTGCTGGCCGCAGCCAAACACTCGGCTGTGCACCTGGAACTGCGCGACTCGTACGACGTCGGGGATGAGGCCGAGGATTTCGAGGTCTGGAAACGTACGGGACGGCGTGACATCGACCCGGCGTCCGTCTACTGGACGCCGTGGGTTGATCTGATGCGCAACTCCGTGGCCCGAGGCGTGACGGTCCGTCGTGCTCGCGTCGTATCGGAACCGGTAACGGATTACATCCGGTACGAGCACGCCGGCACCGTGGTCAACCTTCACGCCGGGGAGCAGGTCCGCTGGCTCCCCAGGCGACAGGCTTCGGACATCGCGCTTCCCGGAAACGACTGCTGGGTGTTCGACGGAGAGATCGTGCTCTTCAACCATTTCTCCGGGGATGGGAACTGGTCCGAGCCCGGCTGGGAGGTTCGTTCCGAGCCCGCCGTGGCAGGACTGGCCTCGGCTGCGTTCGAAGCGGTCTGGGAACGCGGCATCCCGCATGAGAAGTACACGGTCTGACCTGAAGGAAATCGAAGAGTCCACTCATGTCCGCGTCCCCCTCGTCCAGCGCCCAGGCCGCCCGTGAAGCCATCGCCACCCGCCTCGGGGGCCTACGTAAAGACGCGGAGCTGACCGGGCATGAGCTGGCTCTTCGGTGTGGCTGGAGCCCCGCGAAGTCATCCCGCATCGAGCGGGCCAAGACCCCTGCGTCAGCCGCCGACATCCGTGCCTGGTGCAAAGCGTGCGGAGCGGAGGACCAGACAGACGACCTGATCGCGGCGAACCGGCAAGCCGACCAGATGTACGTCCACTGGCAGAAGCTGCACCGGCACGGCATGCGCCGGGCACAGGAGGAGGTTGTCCCCCTTTACGAGCAGACCCGCCATTTCCGTGTGTACTGCTCGAACGTGGTACCGGGCATGCTCCAGACCGAGGCGTACGCGGCAGCTCTGCTATCGACCATCGCCGCCTTCCAAGGCACTCCTGACGACTCGCAGACGGCGGCAGCATCCCGCATCGAACGCTCACGCGTGCTCCAGGACGGTAACCACCGTTTCGCTCTGCTACTGGAAGAAACGGTGCTCCGCTACCGCATTGGCGACGCAGCGGTCATGGCTGGACAGCTCGGCTACCTGTTGGCTGTCATGGCGCTTCCGAACGTGAGCCTCGGGGTAATCCCATTCACGGCCCAGCGGCTCGTCTGGCCCCTTGAAGCCTTCTATCTCTTCGACGGCCGCCAAGCGAGCGTGGAACTGCTCACGGCCGCAGTGAACGTCACAGCGCCCAGCGAAGTCGCCACGTATGCCAAGGCGTTCTCGGGGCTGTCCAAGCTTGCCGTCTACGGTGCCCCCGCCCGAGCTCTGATCTCGGACGCGATCACATCCCTCGACTAGTTCGCGTGCAAGCTGGTGCAAGATCGTGGCCCGCTCCGTTCCCCGCTTTCTAGGGTCGTTCCATCGGCCTCGGAAGCGATCGGGGAGCAGGGCGTGACGAAGACGGAACCGAAGCGGTGGCACGCACCAACGGCGACGCTGCCTACGCGGAAGGAAAGCCCCTCGCCCCGGCCGGTGGCCGATTGCCCCGAGTGCGTGCGGCTGGGCCAGCTACTGGGTGCAGCGGAGAGGATCCCATCGCCGCCTGCCGCGTAACCGGTCCCCAACCGTCGAGAGAAAAGGGAATTTCACTGTGACGACCATGCTGGAAACGCCTGTTGCCCTACGGCGCGGGCGGGACCTCGTCAGTCCTGAGCTGTTCGAGAAGGTGTCGGAGTTCTGCGCGCAGGAGTACGGACACGAGCTGTCCACCGCCCGCAGGATCGTGGACCAGGCCCTGGCCTTCCTCAAGGTCATGGGCGACAGCCGCGCGTTCGACATGACCCCGTCCGACACCGTGGACCCCGGATGGCACTCGTTCGTGCTCCACACCCAGGCATACGCCATGTGGTGCGAGGAGCAGTTCGGGTTCTTCCTCGGACACGAGCCCAAGGCCGCCGTCCGCACCCGCCCGCTGATCGGTTCCGTGGTGGACCGCGTCAGGGCCGCCGGGTTCCACGTGGACGACCGGCTATGGGGCGCGGCAGCGGACTGCAATCCGCCCGCGTGCTGCGGTGACGGCGACGGCTGCTGATCCCCGTCCCCACCGATCGGAAGCGGTCCGGGCGCGGCCAAGGCGCCCGGACCGCCCCAGGCAAGGGTTCCAGAGATGAGCAGCGATGACGAGGGCCTGACCGGGCGGGGCCGGGTCACGGTGTTCGCGATGTTCGGCACGGTCTTCGGCTACGCCACACACCACCTGGACGAACGGCGGATCGGGGACGTGGCCGTGATCGGCCCCCTGACCCCTGGTGTCGAGTGGCCACGGCTGTGGCAGATGGCCCGTTCCTGCGGCAGGCCCACGGCCAAGGACACCGAACTCGCCCAGTGGATACTCACCCAGGCCACCCGGGCGTTCGTCTGCGGCAGCGACCGCATCGCACACTTCCCCGACCGGGGCTGGAAGCTGGAGCCCGGCGGGAAGCGCGTCAGCTTCGAAACCACCTACGCCAACCGTGATCAGCTCCGGACAGGCAACCTCACCGTGGAAGGCCTCACCCCGGACCACACGGCAGAACGCCCCACGCTCTACACCGCCTGACCGCCCCCGGCAGCGAGCCGGAACAGCGGCCGGCGGGGCGCGCTCCTCCCGGGGCGCCCCGCCGGCCGTGGAGCCGGGCGGTCCCGCCGCCTACGGCAGGTTGCGGGCCATGACGATCCGCTGGACCTGGTTCGTGCCCTCGTAGATCTGGGTGATCTTGGCGTCGCGCATCATGCGCTCGACCGGGTAGTCACGGGTGTAGCCGTATCCGCCGAGCAGCTGGACGGCGTCCGTGGTGACCTCCATGGCGACGTCGGAGGCGAAGCACTTGGCGGCGGCGCCGAAGAAGGTGAGGTCGCCGTCGACGCGCTCGGACTTGGCGGCGGCCGAGTAGGTGAGCTGGCGGGCGGCCTCCAGCTTCATCGCCATGTCGGCGAGCATGAACTGGATGCCCTGGAAGTCGGCGATCGGCTTGCCGAACTGCTTGCGCTCCTGGACGTAGCCCTTGGCGTAGTCGAGGGCGCCCTGGGCGATGCCGAGGGCCTGGGCCGCGATGGTGATGCGGGTGTGGTCCAGGGTCTTCATCGCCGTGGCGAAGCCGGTGCCCTCCTCGCCGATCATGCGGTCGGCGGGGATGCGGACGTTGTCGAGGTAGACCTCGCGGGTCGGGGAGCCCTTGATGCCCAGCTTCTTCTCCGGGGCCCCGAAGGAGACGCCCTCGTCCGACTTCTCGACGACGAACGCCGAGATGCCCTTGGAGCGCTTCTCGGGGTCGGTGACGGCCATCACCGTGTAGTACTCGGAGACACCGGCGTTGGTGATCCAGCGCTTCACACCGTTGAGCACCCAGAAGTCGCCGTCGCGCACGGCCCGGGTCTTCATGCCGGCCGCGTCGGATCCGGCGTCCGGCTCGGAGAGGGCGTACGAGAACATCGCCTCGCCCTTGGCGAGCGGGCCCAGGTACTTCTTCTTGAGCGCCTCGGAGCCGGAGAGGATCACCGGGAGCGAGCCCAGCTTGTTCACGGCCGGGATGAGGGAGGAGGAGGCACAGGCGCGGGCCACTTCCTCGATCACGATGACGGTGGCGAGCGCGTCGGCGCCCGCGCCGCCGTACTCCTCCGGGACGTGGACCGCGTGGAGGTCCGAGGCGACCAGGGCGTCCAGGGCTTCCTGCGGGAAGCGCCCCTCCTCGTCCACCGCCGCGGCGAACGGCGCGATCTTCGCCTCGGCGAGCGAACGGATCGTCTCGCGGAGCATGTCGTGCTCCTCGGCCGGACGGTACAGGTCGAAATCGGTCGAACCCGCCAAGACGTTCACTCCCCAACGATGCTAACTACTGTTAAGTAACCCAATTTTAGGTGCCCGTCCTCGCGGGGGCATACAGGCAGGGCGCGTGAGCTTGCCGACAGACACGGAACGGCTGATTCCGTACGCCCGGCGAGGCCGCGCCGACGGCGCCGCGGGACCGCGCCGACGGCCCGCAGACGCGGAAACGGCCGCCTCCGGCCCCCCGGATATGCTCGGCTCCGCACCACCGTCCGCATCGTTCAGGAGCACTCATGGCCCTCAGGATCACTGTGATCGGCACCGGCTACCTCGGGGCCACCCACGCCGCGGCCATGGCGGAGCTGGGGTTCGAGGTCCTGGGGCTCGACGTCGTGCCGGAGAAGATCGCGATGCTCTCGGCGGGCAAGGTGCCGATGTACGAGCCGGGGCTGGAGGAGTTGCTGCGCAAGCACGTCGCGGGCATCGAGGGCTCCACGGGCCGGCTGCGCTTCACGACCTCCTGGGAGGAGGTCGGCGAGTTCGGCGACGTCCACTTCGTCTGCGTGAACACCCCGCAGAAGCACAACGAGTACGCCTGTGACATGAGCTATGTGGACAGCGCCTTCGAGTCGCTGGCCCCTCAGCTGAAGCGCCCCACCCTGGTGGTCGGCAAGTCCACCGTCCCGGTGGGCTCCGCCGCCCGGCTGGCGGACCGGCTGGCCGAACTGGCCCCGGTGGGCGCCGCCGCGGAGCTGGCCTGGAACCCCGAGTTCCTGCGTGAGGGCTTCGCGGTGGACGACACCCTGCACCCCGACCGGCTCGTGGTGGGGGTGCGCAGCGAGCGGGCCGAGAAACTGCTGCGCGAGGTGTACGCGGGTCCGGTCGGCGAGGGGTCGCCGTTCGTGGTGACGGACTTCCCGACGGCCGAGCTGGTGAAGACCTCCGCCAACTCCTTCCTGGCGACGAAGATCTCCTTCATCAACGCCATGGCGGAGGTCTGCGAGGCGGCCGACGGTGACGTGGTGAAGCTGGCGGAGGCGCTGGGCCACGACGAGCGGATCGGCAAGAAGTTCCTGCGGGCCGGTGTCGGTTTCGGCGGCGGCTGCCTGCCGAAGGACATCCGGGCGTTCATGGCGCGGGCCGGCGAGCTCGGCGCCGACCAGGCGCTGACCTTCCTGCGGGAGGTCGACTCGATCAACATGCGGCGCCGCGGGCACATGGTGGAGCTGGCCCGTGAGGCCGTCGGCGGCGGTGCCTTCCTGGGCAAGCGGGTGGCGGTGCTCGGCGCGACGTTCAAGCCGGACTCGGACGACGTACGTGACTCGCCGGCCCTGAACGTGGCGGGGCAGATCCACCTCCAGGGCGGCCAGGTCACCGTCTTCGACCCCAAGGGCATGACCAACGCCCGCCGCCTCTTCCCGACGCTCGGTTACGCGGACACGGCGCTGGACGCGGTGCGCGGTGCGGACGTGGTGCTCCACCTCACGGAGTGGCGCGAGTTCCGTGAGCTGGACGCGGCGTCGCTCGGCGAGGTCGTGGGGCAGCGGATCATCCTGGACGGGCGCAACGCCCTGGACCCCGTGGTCTGGCGCACGGCCGGCTGGACGTACCGGGCGATGGGCCGCCCGAAGGCCTGACGCCCCGCCGCACACGCGCGACGGGGCGAGGGGGCCGGGCGGCGGAGCCGGCACGGCCGCCGGGCCCCCGCCCCCTCACGGCGGCGAGGGCCCACGGGCCCGCCCGCGACGGAGCGGAGACCGTCAGGCCGCGGGCCCGTCCAGCTCCTCGATCGTCGCGTGGGACGGGCCGCGCAGTGCGCTCAGCTCCCGGGAGACCGCTTCGGCGTCCCGCAGTACCCGTACCGCGTTCCGCCAGGTCAGCTTGGCCAGGTCCGCGTCCGACCAGCCCCGTCCGAGCAGCTCCGCGACCAGGTTCGGGTAGCCGGAGACGTCCTCCAGGCCCGCCGGGAGGAACGCGGTGCCGTCGTAGTCGCCGCCGATGCCGATGTGGTCGATCCCGGCGACCTCGCGCATGTGGTCGAGATGGTCGGCGATCGTCGCGACGGTGGCGAGCGGACGCGGATGGGCCGCCTCGAAGTCCGCGTGGATACGCATCGCCGCGGGCGTGGTGTCCAGGTGGTGCAGACCGTGCTCCCGCATGTTGCGGTCGGCGGCCAGGGTCCATTCGACGGCGGCCGGGAGGACGAACTTCGGGACGAAGGTCGCCATGGCCACCCCGCCGTTCCCGGCGAGCATCCGCAGCACGTCGTCGGGGATGTTGCGCGGGTGGTCGCAGACCGAGCGGGCCGAGGAGTGCGAGAAGACCACCGGCGCGACGGAGGTGGCCAGCGCGTCCCGCATGGTGGTGGCCGCCACATGGGAGAGGTCGACCAGCATGCCGACGCGGTTCATCTCGCGTACGACCTCGCGGCCGAACTCGGAGAGGCCGCCGACCGCCGGGGAGTCGGTCGCCGAATCCGCCCAGTCGGTGTTGTCGTTGTGCGTCAGCGTCATGTAGCGGACGCCGAGGGTGTACAGGGCGCGCAGGGTGCCCAGGGAGTTGTTGATGGAGTGGCCGCCCTCCGCCCCCATCAGGGAGGCGATGCGCCCTTCGGCGCGGGCCTTCTCCATGTCGTCGGCGGTCAGGGCCCGCGCCAGGTCCGCCGGGTAGCGGGCGAGGAGCTCGGCGACCACGTCGATCTGCTCCAGTGTGGCGCTGACCGCGTCGTCACCGGTGAGTTCGGTGGAGACGTACACCGACCAGAACTGCGCCCCGACGCCCCCCGCCCGCAGGCGGGGGATGTCGGTGTGCAGGACGCCGGTCTGGTCGGCGGAGATGTCCCGGGCGCCGAGGTCGTAACCGGTCTGCACGCGCAGCGCCCAGGGCAGGTCGTTGTGGCCGTCGACGACGGGGTGGGCGGCGAGGAGCCTGCGGGCGTGGGCGAGGAGGTCCGTGTTCCCGGCGTTCTCCATGACGGCCCTACTTCCCGAAGCCGAAGGAGTCCGCGCCCTGGACCTTGGCCCGCAGCCGCTTGCCCTTCTCCGTCGCCTGGTCGTTCAGCTCCTGCTGGAACTCCCTCATCCGCTCCAGCAGCGCGCTGTCGTGGGCGGCGAGGATCCGCGCGGCGAGCAGGCCCGCGTTGCGCGCGCCGCCGACCGAGACGGTGGCGACCGGCACTCCGGCGGGCATCTGGACGATGGAGAGCAGGCTGTCCATCCCGTCCAGGTACTTCAGGGGCACCGGGACCCCGATGACGGGCAGCGGGGTGACGGAGGCCAGCATGCCGGGCAGGTGGGCCGCGCCCCCCGCCCCCGCGATGACCGCCTTGAGGCCGCGGCCGGCCGCTTCCTCGCCGTACGCGATCATCTCGTGCGGCATGCGGTGGGCGGAGACGACGTCGACCTCGTAGGGGATCTCGAACTCGTCGAGGGCCTTGGCCGCCGCCTCCATCACGGGCCAGTCGGAGTCCGAGCCCATGACGATGCCGATGAGGGGGGCGGTACCGGGTGCGGTCATTCGGTGATCGTTCCTCGCAGGTAGTCGGCCGCGTGCCGGGCGCGCTCCCGCACGTCCGCCAGGTCGTCGCCGTAGGTGTTGACGTGTCCGACCTTGCGGCCCGGCTTCACGTCCTTGCCGTACATGTGGATCTTGAGCTGCGGGTCACGGGCCATGCAGTGCAGGTAGCCCTGGTACATGTCCGGGTAGTCGCCGCCGAGGACGTTGCACATGACCGTCCAGGGGGCGCGGGGGCGCGGGTCGCCGAGCGGGAGGTCGAGGACCGCCCGCACGTGGTTGGCGAACTGCGAGGTGATGGCACCGTCCATGGTCCAGTGCCCGGAGTTGTGGGGCCGCATGGCCAGTTCGTTGACCAGGATGCGGCCGTCGCGGGTCTCGAAGAGCTCGACCGCGAGGTGGCCGACCACGCCCAGTTCCGCGGCTATCCGCAGGGCGAGCTGCTGGGCCTCGCCGGCGCGCTGCTCGTCCAGGCCGGGTGCCGGGGCGATGACCGTGTCGCAGACCCCGTCGACCTGGACGGACTCCACCACCGGGTAGGCGACGGCCTGGCCGTGCGGCGAGCGGACGATGTTGGCCGCCAGCTCCCGTACGAAGTCGACCTTCTCCTCGGCGAGCACCGGCACACCGGCCCGGAAGGGCTCGGCCGCGTCGGCCTCGGAGCGCACCACCCAGACGCCCTTGCCGTCGTACCCGCCGCGCACGGTCTTCAGGATGACCGGGAAACCGCCGACCTCCTCGGCGAAGGCCGCGGCATCCGCCGGGTCGGCGACGATCCGGTGGCGGGGGCAGGGTGCGCCGATCTCCGTGAGCCTGGCGCGCATCACCCCCTTGTCCTGGGCGTGCACCAGGGCGTCCGGGCCGGGGCGGACGGGGATGCCCTCCGCTTCCAGGGCCCGCAGGTGCTCGGTCGGCACATGCTCGTGATCGAAGGTGATCACGTCACAGCCGCGCGCGAACTCGCGCAGCGTGTCCAGGTCGCGGTAGTCGCCTACGACGACTTCACCGGCCACCTGGGCTGCCGAGTCCTGGGGGGTGTCACTGAGGAGCTTGAACTTGAGGCCGAGGGGGATACCCGCCTCGTGGGTCATTCGGGCGAGCTGCCCGCCACCGACCATGCCGACTACCGGAAACGTCACCCTGCCAGGGTATCGGGCCCGGGAGGGGGGCCCTCACCCGCTCCGGCGGGCTCCGGCCGGGCTCCGCCGAACGCCCCGGCCACGGCGGGTTCCGCCGGACAGGCTCTAGCATGGCCGGGTCGACGCACACCGACCGGACGGGACGAGCCACCACATGAGCGAACGGGGCGCACTGCGGACCCGGCTTGACCTGCTGGCGCGCGAGGTCGCCAAGTTCGGCGCGGTCGGGGCCCTGGGCCTGGTCGTCAACATCGTCGTGTCCAACGTGATCTGGCGCGCCACGGACATCCCGGTGGTCCGGGCCGGGCTGATGGGGACGGTCGTCGCGATCCTCTTCAACTACGTCGGCTTCCGTTACTGGACCTACCGGGACCGCGACAAGAGCGGCCGGACCCGGGAGCTGACGCTGTTCCTGCTGTTCAGCGCCGCGGGCGCGGTGATCGAGACGGGCGTGCTGTACATCGCGACGTACGGCTTCGGATGGGACGGGCCGGTCCAGAGCAACGTCTTCAAGGTCGTCGGGATCGGGGTGGCCACCCTGTTCCGCTTCTGGTCGTACCGCACCTGGGTCTTCCGGGCGCTTCCCGCCAAGGAGGCCGTGCTGAACGCGGAGCGGTTTCTGGGACAACGACGACCGGCCGACGAGGTGACGACCCCGGGGTCCGGCCGCGGCTGACCGGTCCGGGGCCGCGGCTGACCGGCCGGGGCCGCAGCTGACCGGTCCCGCGCGCCTGCCTTCCCGCGCCGCTTCCTCCCGCCCGGGCCGGGCGGTTCAGCGGACCGGGCGGTCCGTCTCCTTGCGGGGCTGGGCGATCCGGCTGAGGAAGAGCGCGAAGACGGGCGGCTGCTGCTGGAGCAGTTCGAGCCGTCCGCCGTCGGCCTCCGCCAGGTCACGGGCCACGGCCAGGCCGATCCCCGTGGAGTTGCGGCCGCTGATGGTGCGCTCGAAGATCCGCGCGCCGAGGTCCGCCGGGACCCCGGGCCCCTCGTCCGTCACCTCCACGACCACCTGGTTGCCGGTGACCCGGGTGCGCAGCGCGACCGTGCCGCCACCGTGCATCAGCGAGTTCTCGATCAGCGCGGCGAGCACCTGGGCGACGGCGCCGGGGGTGCCGACGGCCTGGAGCCCCTGCTTGCCCGAGCAGACGACGGCACGGCCGGCGCTGCGGTAGGCGGGGCGCCACTCCTCCAGCTGCTGCTTGATGACCTCGTCCAGGTCGAAGAGGACGGCGGAGCCGCCGGTACGGGCGTCGCGGGCGTTGGTCAGCAGCCGCTCCACCACGTCGGTGAGCCGCTCGACCTGGGTGAGAGCGATGCTGGCCTCCTCCTTCACCGTGTCGGGGTCGTCGGTGACGGAGATCTCCTCGATCCGCATGGAGAGCGCGGTCAGCGGGGTGCGCAGCTGGTGCGAGGCGTCGGCCGCGAGGCGCCGTTCGGCGGTGAGCATCCGGGCGATCCGTTCGGCGGAGGCGTCCAGCACGTCGGCGACCCGGTCCAGCTCCGCGACGCCGTACCGCTTGTGCCGGGGCCGGGGGTCGCCCGAGCCCAGGCGTTCGGCGGTCTCGGCGAGGTCGGTGAGCGGCGAGGTGAGCCGGTTCGCCTGGCGTACGGCCAGGAGTACGGCGGAGACGATCGCGAGCAGGGCCACCGCGCCGATGATCAGCAGGGTGCGGCCGACCTCCCGGGTCACGGCGGAGCGGGACTCCTCGACGGTGACCTTCTCGCCCCGCTCCCCCGTCTCCGTACTGCGGATGACGCTGTCCGCGGGGCGGTCTCCGACCTCGATCGGGGACCGCCCGGGGATCTCGACGCGGGCGTAGCGCCGGGGGTCCACCTGCTCGGCCAGGACGTCGGGGGAGATCCGCTCCTCGCCGAGGAGCCGGCTCTCCACGACGCTGATCAGTCTCAGCGCCTCCGAGTCGACGCTCTCCTGGGCGCTGTTGCTGATGGTGCGGGTTTCCACGATGACGAGGGAGAGGCCGAACACGGCGATCACCACGAGGACCACGGCGAGCGTGGAGTTGATCAGTCGGCGGCGCATGGCTGTGTCGTACGTCAGCTCTTCTCGAAGCGGAAGCCGACGCCCCGCACGGTGGCGATGTAACGGGGATTGGCCGCGTCGTCACCGAGCTTCTTGCGGAGCCAGGAGATGTGCATGTCCAGGGTCTTGGTCGAGGACCACCAGGTGGTGTCCCAGACCTCGCGCATCAGCTGGTCGCGGGTGACGACCCGCCCCGCGTCCCGGACCAGGACCCGCAGCAGGTCGAACTCCTTGGCGGTGAGCTGGAGTTCCTCCTCGCCCATCCAGGCCCGGTGCGACTCGACGTCGATCCGGACACCGTGCGTGGCGGGCTGCGGGGCGGGCTCGGACGCGCCGCGGCGCAGCAGGGCGCGGACCCGGGCGAGGAGCTCGGCGAGGCGGAAGGGCTTGGTGACGTAGTCGTCGGCCCCCGCGTCGAGGCCGACGACCGTGTCGACCTCGTCGGCCCGTGCGGTCAGTACGAGGATCGGCACGGTGTGCCCTTCGCCACGCAGCCGCCGGGCGACCTCCAGGCCGTCCATGCCGGGCAGCCCCAGGTCGAGCACGACCAGGTCCACGCCGCCCTGGAGTCCGGCGTCGAGCGCGGTCGGGCCGTCCTGGCGGACCTCGACCTCATACCCCTCACGCCGCAGGGCGCGAGCCAGCGGCTCCGAGATGGATGCGTCGTCCTCGGCGAGCAGTACACGGGTCATGGAGTGATGGTAGTCCGCACGGGGCACCGGAGGTGAGGGGCTGACGAGGCCCTGCGACCCAGGGCCACGAATCGGTCACCGGCCTTCGAACGTGAGAGTGCCACTCCCCGGCCACCTGTGATCCATGTCTCAAGTCCTTCCATATCGCCCATCGACATGCCGTATGGTGACTCGACGCCTGTTTCACCGCTGAAGGACCTTCTGGCAGCGTTTCGCGCCAAAGGTCCTTTTGTGTACGGGCCCGGTTCCCGCCGGCCCGTCGGTGAATGTAGTGAATGACCTGTGGGCCGGGCCCGGAGCGCGAGGATGCGTACCGGGCGTGGATCCCGGTGCGGTCCGTCGCCAATCGCCTCACGGCTCCCCCACGGAGCCCGGGGCCGTATCCCCCCAGGGCGTCGGGGGTGGCGCAGCCGTACCGGTGCCGGCCACCCCCCACCGGGCGCGTCAACGCTCACGCGGCTGCGCGTCCCGACCAGCAAGGATCGACCATGGCGTCCAGCCTGACGAAGGGCGCGGCCAGTACCACTGGTTCGCAGAAGACCTTCTTCGGCCACCCCCGCGGCCTGGCCACTCTCTTCATGACCGAGATGTGGGAGCGCTTCAGCTATTACGGCATGCGCGCCCTCCTCCCGCTCTACCTGATCGCGCCCAACGGGCTTCACATGAACCCCGCCACGGCCACGGCGATCTACTCGGTCTACCTGTCGCTGGTGTACCTGCTCGCCATGCCCGGCGGCTGGTTCGGCGACCGGGTCTGGGGTCCCCGCAAGACCGTCGCCGTCGCCGGCGCCGTGATCATGCTCGGCCACCTGACGCTCGCCCTGCCGTCCGAGGGCACCTTCTTCGCGGGCCTCGGCCTCGTGGCGATCGGCTCCGGTCTGCTGAAGTCCAACATCTCCACGATGGTCGGCCACCTCTACGACGGCCCGGACGACCCGCGCCGTGACGGTGGCTTCACGATCTTCTACATGGGCATCAACGTCGGTGCCTTCGCGGCGCCGCTGATCATCGGCACCATCGGTGAGAACGTCAACTGGCACCTCGGCTTCGCGCTGGCCGCGCTCGGCATGGGCCTGGGCGTCGCCCAGTTCATGCTCGGCACCCGCCACCTCAACGAGCGCAGCCTCGTCGTGCCGAAGCCGCTGTCCGCCGCGGAGCGCGCCTCCACGCTGCGCAAGTCCATGATCTGGCTGGGCGTCGCCGCCGTCTTCTACCTCGGTACGGTCGTCACCGGCGTCTACACGCTGAACTGGCTGCTGGTCCCGATCACGGTCGCCGGTCTGGTCATCCCGGTGATGGTCCTGGCGCGCATCAAGCGCGACAAGGAGCTCAGCGCCACCGAGCAGAAGAAGATGTCGGGCTACATCTGGTTCTTCGTGGCCGCGGCCATCTTCTGGATGATCTACGACCAGGGCGGTTCGACCCTGGCGATCTTCGCGGACTCCTCCGCGGAGAACTCGGTCCTCGGCTGGGACTTCCCGGTCTCCTGGTACCAGTCGGTCAACCCGGTCCTGATCATGGCGCTGGCCCCGGTCTTCGCCGCGTTCTGGATGGCGCTGAACCGGCGGGGCAAGGAGCCCAGCACCATCGTGAAGTTCAGCTCCGGCCTGGTCCTGGTCGGCGCCTCGTTCTTCCTGTTCCTGATGCCGCTGACCATCGCGGGCGACGGGCACAAGGCCGCCGCGATGTGGCTGGTGGCGATCTACTTCGTGCAGACGGTGGCCGAGCTGACGCTCTCCCCGGTCGGCCTCTCGGTCACCACCAAGATGGCCCCGGCGAAGTACGCCAGCCAGATGATGGGTGTCTGGTTCCTCGCGGTCACCGCGGGTGACTGCACCACGGGGCTGCTGTCCATCGCGGGTGTCGAGCTCAACGGCACCGGGGTGGTGGCACTCCAGGCGGCCCTCGCGGTCCTCGCCGGTGCCGCGATCTTCATGTACCGCGGCAAGGTCAAGGCCCTGATGGGCGACGTCCGCTGAGGCGGGCCCGGCTCTGAACGGAGGGGCCGCCGCATCCGGAGACGGGTGCGGCGGCCCCTCCGCCGTACCGGACCCGCGCACGGGGCGGGGGCGGTACCCGTGTGCGGGCGGAGGCGGTGCCCGTGTGAGGGCGGAGGCGGTGCCCGTGCGCGGGTCCGGGCGCAGGCGCGGGCCAGGACGGGCGCGGGCCGGAACGGGCGAGAGGCGGTACCGGGGATCCGGTACCGCCTCTCGCCTTCTCTCGTCCGTATTTCCGGGTCCGCCCGCCCCCTCAGGGGGTCACGCGGGCGCCGCGAGCTCCGCCCAGACGGTCTTGCCCGGCTCGTCGGGGGTGCGGGTGACGCCCCAGTCCAGGCAGAGCCGCTGCACGATGAACATGCCGTGCCCGCCGGGCCGGCCCGCGCGGTGCGGGGTGCGGGGTGCCGGCTGCCCGGCGCCCCGGTCGGTGACCTCGACCCGCAGCACCCTGCGCGAGCAGCCGATACGGAGTTCGTCGGGGCCGTCCGCGTGCAGGCAGGCGTTGGTGACGAGCTCGGAGACGACGAGCAGGACGTCCTCGGCCGCCGCTCTGCGGTCCGCGCCGGACGCCGGCAGCCAGCCCCAGTCGTACAGGGCCTGCCGGGCGAAGTCGCGGGCCATGGGGACGATACCGCTGGCCTGCTTCAGCGAGAGCGAGCGCCACTGCCGGTCCGCCGGAACGGCCGAGCTGACGCCCGCACCGTCCGGCTCGCGGCCGAGGCCGCCCGGCGGATGCTGCCGGGTGGTACTCATCAGGGCTTCACCTCACCGTTTCACCGTATGGCGACGAAAAGATATTGATCAGATACACAGTGTGCGGGCTCCGTGACCCCGACGAGGTGTCTTCTGCCCGAGCGATTCGTGACAACACCCACTTCGGCCGCCTCGGAAGAGTGACGCGGGCGATACGCGGGGTCGTCCACCGCCGGGCGGGCGGGGCCGTCCGTCAGGTGGCCAGGGCTTCCTGGAGGCTGGGGTGGACGGTGAAGACCGCCTCGGCCCCGGTGATCTCGAAGACCCGAGCCACCACCGGCTGCATTCCGGCCAAATGAACCCCTCCCCCGGCCGCCTCCGCCTGCAGGCGGGCACCGAGCAGCACGTTGAGCCCGGTGGAATCACAGAATTCGAGTCGTGAGCAGTCGACCACGAGGCGCGTACGCCCCTGCTCGACCGCGCTCTCCAGAGGTTCGCGCAGCAGATCGGCGGTGTGGTGATCGAGCTCACCCACCGGCGTCACGACCTCACTGCCGCCCTCGGTCCGGACCTCGACCTGAAGCCGACCCCGGTTCGCACTGCCGACCGTCCCGCGGTCCATGCCGTTCCTCTTCGCCGTCCGTCACTGTCCGCAGCACCCTGTGCGCGGCTTTCGCGCGGCCTTTGCCGACGTCCGTGAAACATTACGCGTTTCCCTCGCCACACGGTAGTCGGAGAGTTCAACAAACCGGACATATATGCGCAATTGGCGCTTGTAACTCCTGGCACGAACCGGGTAAGGGTAGAAGGGCCATTTTCTCTGTACGCAGACCAACCGGCTTCGGAGGCGCCGCTTCACCGCAGGAACACGTATGGGCATCGGCAGCCATATGCCGAGAACGATGGAGGAGAACCATGTCACCCCGGCTCGACGTAACGCGTACCCCCTTCGCGGCGTCGACATGTCCTCAGGGACCGACCGATTCCGACTCCCCCGCCGCGAGCGCCGTTCCCGGCCCGCGCACCCCTGCCGCCTCCGGCGGCGGACCCGGCCTTCCCTGTGACGGCCTTGAGGGACTCCCCGAGATCCCTCCCTACGACGAAGTGGGCGCGCTCGACGCCAGGGCGTTGTCGAAGACGCTCTTCGCGCGGCTCGAAACCCTCGAAGAGGGCACCCACGAGTACGCCTACGTCCGCAACACCCTGGTGGAACTCAACCTCGCGCTGGTCAAGTTCGCCGCCGCCAGGTTCCGTTCGCGCAGCGAACCCATGGAGGACATCGTCCAGGTCGGCACCATCGGCCTGATCAAGGCGATCGACCGCTTCGAGCTCAGCCGCGGCGTCGAGTTCCCGACCTTCGCGATGCCGACGATCATCGGCGAGATCAAGCGTTTCTTCCGGGACACCAGCTGGTCCGTGCGCGTACCGCGCCGGCTCCAGGAGCTGCGGCTCGACCTCGCCAAGGCCGGTGACGAGCTGGCCCAGCGGCTGGACCGCGCTCCCACCGTGGTCGAGCTCGCCGAGCACCTGGGCATCACGCACGAAGAGGTCGTGGAAGGCATGACCGCGAGCAACGCGTACACCGCGAGCTCGCTGGACGCCAAGCCCGAGGACGACGACAGCGAGGCGCTCTCCGACCGCATCGGCTACGAGGACCACGGCCTCGCCGGCATCGAGTACATCGAGTCCCTGAAGCCGCTGATCGCCGCGCTGCCGAAGCGCGACCGCATGATCCTCTCCCTGCGGTTCGTCGCCAACATGACGCAGTCGGAGATCGGTGAGGAGCTCGGCATCTCGCAGATGCACGTGTCCCGGCTGCTCTCCCGGACCCTGGTGAAGCTCCGGAAGGGCCTGACCCTGGAGGAGTGAGCGCCCCTCACGGCACCGGGCGCGCGTCGCCCGGCACGGCGTGCACGGCGCGTGTGATGTGCGTGTGGCGTGCGCGGTACGCGTGATGTGCACGGTGCATGTGATGTGCGCGGTGCGTGTGGCGTGCGCGGTGCGTGTGGCGTGCGTGTCACGGAAGGACCTGCCCGGCGAAGGGCGGGTCCTTCCGCGTTCCGGGCCTCGGCCCGCGGGTCACCGGACCCGTACGCCGTGCTGCCACACCGCCTCGACCAGCGGCACCCCGGGCCGGTAGGCGAGGTGGACGTGGCTGGGCGCGCCGAGCAGGACGAGATCGGCGCGGGCGCCCGGCGCGATGCGCCCGATGTCGGTACGGCGCAGAGCCGCCGCGCCCCCGGCGGTGGCGGACCAGAGCGCCTCGTCCGGGGTCATCCCCATGTCCCGTACGGCGAGGGCGATGCAGAACGGCATGGACGAGGTGAACGAGGAGCCGGGGTTGCAGTCGGTGGACAGGGCGACGGTGGCGCCCGCGGCGAGGACGCGCCGGGCGTCGGGCCAGGCCGCGCGGGTGGAGAACTCGGCGCCCGGCAGCAGGGTGGCGACCGTGTCGCTCTGGCCCAGTGCGTCGATGTCGGCGTCGGTCAGGTGGGTGCAGTGGTCGGCGGAGGCGGCCCCCAGCTCCACGGCGAGCTGGACGCCGGGGCCGTGGCCCAGCTGGTTGGCGTGGACCCGGGGCCGCAGCCCCTTCGCCGCACCGGCGGTGAGCACGGCCCGCGCCTGGTCTCCGTCGAAGGCGCCCCGCTCGCAGAAGACGTCGATCCAGCGGGCGTGGGGGGCGCAGGCGTCCAGCATCGGGCCGGTGACCAGGCCGACGTAGCCGGCGGGGTCGTCGGCGTACTCGGGGGCGACGATGTGGGCGCCGAGGTAGGTGACCTCGTCGGTGTGGCGGCCGGCGATCCGCAGGGCGCGGGCCTCGTCCTCGACGGTCAGTCCGTAACCGGACTTGGTCTCCATGGTGGTCGTGCCCTGCCGGAGCGCCTCGGCGAGGTAGCGGGCGACGTTCGCGGAGAGCTCCTCGTCGCCGGCCGCACGGGTGGCGGCAACGGTGGTGCGGATGCCGCCCGCCGAGTAGGGGCGGCCGGACATACGGGCGTTGAACTCCTGGGTGCGGTCACCCGCGAAGACCAGGTGGGAGTGGGAATCGACGAAGCCGGGGATCATCGTCCGGCCGCCCGCGTCGAAGGCGTTGTCAGTGGCGGGTGCTTTGCTGGATTCACCGGTCCACAGGACGCGGTCGCCTCCGATGACGACGGCGGCGTCCGGGATCACACCCAGGGGGGTCCCGTTGTCGAGGGAGGGGTCGTTGGTGACCAGGTCGGTGATGTGGGTGATGGCGGTCGTCTTCATCCTGATGCGGCTTTCGTCCGGTGGGGCGGCCCGGCCCGCCGGCCGGCCCGTGCGTACGGGCGGTCCCGCCCGCGCGGTCGGGGAGATCCGTGCGGGCCGGGGGGTCCGTACGGTCGGGGAGGTTCGTGCGGTCGGGGGGATCCGTGCGGTCAGCCGTGGAGGGCGGCGACGGCTGAGGCCAGGGCCCTCGGCACGTCCTGGACCAGGGTGTGCTGTCCGTCCTTCACGATGTGCCGCCCTCCCACGACGGTGTGGCGCACATCTGCCGCGGAGGCGGCGAATACGGCCACAGCGGCTGTCAGCGGGGGTTTCGCTCCCGCGGTTCTGACGGAGTCCAGCGCGACCGTGGTCAGGTCGGCCACCGCTCCCGGTTCCAGCACGCCCGCGTCCGGGCGGCCGAGCGCGGTGTGCCCTTCGACGGACGCGGCCCGCAGCAGTGCCGCCGCTGTCCAGTGGCCGCGTACCCGGGTGCGCAGCCGTTCGTTCAGCTCCATGGCCCGCGCCTCCTCGAAGAGGTCGATCACGGCGTGGCTGTCGCTGCCCAGCGAGAGCGGCGAGCCGGCCTTCTGGAGCGCGGCGGCGGGTCCGATGCCGTCGGCGAGATCGCGTTCGGTGGTGGGGCACATGCAGGTGCCGGTCCGGGAGGAGCCCAGCAGGGCGATGTCCTCGGCGGTCAGATGGGTGCTGTGGACCGCGGTGGTGCGGGGTCCGAGCACGCCGTGTTCGGCGAGGAGCTGTGCCGGTGTGCGGCCGTGGGCGGCGAGGCATGCCTCGTTCTCCGCGGTCTGCTCGGACAGGTGGACGTGGAGGGGAGCCTGCCGTTCGCCGGCCCAGGCGACGACGGTGGCCAGCTGCTCCGCCGGGACGGCGCGTACGGAGTGCACCGCCGCACCGATCAGGGCGTGTCCGCCGCCCTTGAGGAGGGCGGCGCGTGCGGCCCACGCGTCCGCGGTGGTGTCCGAGAAGCGGAGCTGGGGCCGGGTCGGCTCCTCGCCGAATCCGGCGGCGAGGTAGACGGTGTCCAGCAGGGTGATGCGGATGCCGGCCTCGCCGGCCGCCGCGATGAGCGCTTCGCCCATCGCGTTCGGGTCGTCGTAGGGCGTGCCTCCGGGAGCGTGGTGCAGGTAGTGGAACTCGCCGACGGCGGTGATGCCGGCCAGGGCCATCTCCGCGTAGGTGGCCCTGGCCAGCCGGTAGTAGGTGTCGGGGTCGAGCCGGGCCGCCGTCCGGTACATCTGGTCGCGCCAGGTCCAGAAGGTCCCGGTGCCCGTCTGCGCGTTGGAGCGCAGGGCCCGGTGGAAGGCGTGGGAGTGCGTGTTGGCCAGTCCCGGGAGGGTCAGGCCGCGCAGCACGGTGGCACCGGGCGGCGGGGTGGCGACCCCGGTGCGGACGTCGGCGATGCGTCCTCCCGCGACGTCCAGGACCACGTCCGGTTCGACGCGGGTGCCGAGCCAGGCGTGGGACGCCCAGTAGGTGGCGGTGACCGGTGTGCCGGTGGGGGTAGTCGTCAGCTGCACGCGAGACCTTCCAGTACGTCGGCGAGTGCGAGCACCCCGGCCACGCAGTCGTCCTCGGTGGCGTGCTCGGCCGGCGAGTGCGAGACGCCGGTGGGGTTCCGTACGAACAGCATGGCCGTGGGCACGGAAGCGGACAGGATCCCCGCGTCGTGGCCGGCCCCGGTGCCGAGCACGGGCACACCCGGGCCCGGCCCGCCGGGAGTGCCTCCACCGGGGCCCGGTCCGCCAGGGGCTTCTCCGCCGAGCAGGCGGCGGATCTCGTCCCGCAGCGCGTGCCGGAACTCCACGACGGGCGTGAAGGACTCCCGTACGACGTCCAGGCCGGTCCCGGCCTTGTCGGCGTACTCCCGGGCGGCCTGTTCCACGGCGCCGACGAGCGCGTCCAGGGTGCTCTGGTCGGCGGCCCGCGAGTCGAGCCAGGCCCGCACGAGGGAGGGGATCGCGTTGACGCCGTTCGGTTCGACGGCGACCTTCCCGAACGTCGCGAGTCCGCCGACGAGTTCCGCCTCCCGGCGGGCGGCGAGCACCGTCTCGGCGTAGGTGAGCATCGGGTCCCGCCGGTCCGCCAGGCGGGTGGTGCCCGCGTGGTTGGCCTCGCCCCGGAAGTCGAACCGCCAGCGGCCGTGCGGCCAGATGGCGGAGGCCACGCCGACCGGGTGCCCGCCGATGTCCAGGGCTCGCCCCTGCTCCACGTGGAGTTCGACGAACGCACCGATACGGCCGAGCCGTTCGGGGTCCGCCCCGATGGCGTCCGGGTCGTGGCCGGCGGCTTCCATCGCCCGGTGCAGCGGGACGCCGTCCTGGTCGCGGAGGAGCCGTGCCCGGTCGGCCGTCAGCTGCCCGGACGCCAGCCGGGAGCCCACACAGGCGAGCCCGAAGCGGGCCCCCTCCTCGTCACCGAAGTTGGTGATCGCGAAGGGCCTGGTGAACTCCGCTCCCCTGCTGCGGAGTTCGTCGAATGCCGCGAAGGCGGAGACCACCCCGAGCGGGCCGTCGAAGGCACCGCCGTCGGGTACGGAGTCGAGGTGCGATCCGGTGACGACGGCGTCCGGGGCCAGGGGATCGCCGTACCAGGCCCACTGGTTGCCGTTCCGGTCGGTGTCGAGGGTGAGCCCGCGCGCCTCGGCCTGCTCCTGGAACCAGGCCCGGCACTCGCGGTCGGCGCCGGTCCAGGCATATCTACGGTATCCGCCGCTGCCGGGGTGCCTGCCGAGGGGAGCGAGCTCACGCCACATCGTCTGGAACGACGCTCCCGGGCCGGGCCTGCGGGGTTCGCCGGTGGTCACGGCTGTTCCCCCTCCGCCATCGGCACCCGTACGCCCCGGTCCGAGGCGACGGTCTCCGCGATGTCGTACCCCGCGTCGACGTGGCGGATCACGCCCATGCCCGGGTCGTTGGTGAGTACCCGGCGGATCTTCTCGCCGGCCAGCGGGGTGCCGTCGGCGACCGTGACCTGCCCGGCGTGGATGGAGCGGCCCATGCCGACGCCCCCGCCGTGGTGCAGGGACACCCAGGACGCGCCCGAGGCCACATTGACCATGGCGTTCAGCAGCGGCCAGTCGGCGATGGCGTCGGAGCCGTCCAGCATGGCCTCCGTCTCCCGGTACGGGGAGGCGACCGAACCGCAGTCCAGGTGGTCGCGGCCGATGGCGAGCGGTGCGGCGAGCTCGCCGCTCGCCACCATGTCGTTGAACCGCTCCCCCGCCCGGTCCCGTTCCCCGTAACCGAGCCAGCAGATGCGGGCGGGCAGCCCCTGGAAGCGGACCCGTTCACCGGCCATCCTGATCCAGCGGTGCAACGACTCGTTCTCCGGGAAGAGGTCCAGGATCGCCTTGTCCGTCCGGTGGATGTCCGATGCCTCCCCCGAGAGCGCGGCCCACCGGAACGGCCCCTTGCCCTCGCAGAACAGCGGCCGGATGTACGCGGGCACGAAGCCCGGGAAGGCGAACGCGCGGTCGTAACCGGCGAGCCGGGCCTCGCCGCGGATGGAGTTGCCGTAGTCGAAGACCTCGGCCCCCGCGTCCATGAAGCCCACCATCGCCTCGACGTGCGCGGCCATCGACTCACGGGCCCGCCGGGTGAAGCCCTCCGGGTCCCGTGCGGCCAGGTCCGCCATGTCCTCGAAGGGGACTCCGGCGGGCAGGTAGGCGAGCGGGTCGTGGGCGCTGGTCTGGTCGGTGACGATGTCCACCGGCGCGCCTTCGGCCAGCATCCGGGGCAGCAGTTCGGCCGCGTTGCCGAGCAGACCGATGGAGAGCGGGCGCCGGGCGTCCCGTGCCTCGACGGCGAGTTGGAGGGCGTGTTCCAGGGAGTCGGCCCGGACGTCCAGGAAGCGGTGCTCGATACGGCGCTCGATGGCGCGCGGATCGCAGTCGACGCACAGCGCGACACCGTCGTTCATGGTGATGGCCAGCGGCTGGGCGCCGCCCATGCCGCCGAGTCCGGCGGTCAGGGTGATGGTCCCGGCCAGCGTCCCGCCGAACCGCTTGGCGGCCACGGCGGCGAACGTCTCGTAGGTGCCCTGGAGGATGCCCTGGGTGCCGATGTAGATCCAGGAACCGGCGGTCATCTGCCCGTACATGGTGAGCCCGAGGGCCTCCAGGCGGCGGAACTCCTCCCAGTTGGCCCAGTCGCCCACCAGGTTGGAGTTGGCGATGAGGACGCGCGGCGCCCATTCATGGGTCTGCATCACCCCGACCGGCCGCCCGGACTGGACGAGCATCGTCTCGTCCTGCTTCAGCGTCCGCAGGGTGCGGACCATGGCGTCGAAGGACCGCCAGTCGCGGGCCGCCTTGCCGGTGCCGCCGTAGACGACCAGCTTGTCGGGATGCTCGGCGACCTCCGGATCGAGGTTGTTCCGCAGCATGCGGAGGGCGGCTTCCTGCTGCCATCCCAGGGCGCTCAGTTCCGTACCGCGCGGCGCCCGGACGGGGCGGGGTCCTGACATGGGGAAGCCTCCTCGCGAATGTCACTCTCGTATTCACATCCTGATGTGCTGAATAGTCCTAGTCAACAGGTGAGCCCCGGCCACCCCCGGGGCACGCTCACCCACGATCCCCGGGAGGGCCCTGTGACGACATCCCCCACACCCGAACCGACGGCGCCGGCGGCACAACCCGCACTCAAACGGGCGATCGGCCCCAGACTGCTGATCCTCTTCGTGATCGGCGACATCCTCGGCACCGGCATCTACGCCACCACCGGCAAGGTCGCGGGAAAGGTCGGCGGAGCGCTCTGGCTGCCTTTCCTGATCGGTTTCGTCGTCGCGTTGCTGACGGCGGCCTCGTACGTGGAACTGGTCGGCAAATACCCCAGGGCCGCCGGGGCGGCGCTCTACACGCAGAAGGCATTCAAGGTCCCGTTCCTGACCTTCGTGATCGCGTTCATGGTGATGTGCTCGGGCCTGTCCTCGGCGGGCGCGGCGGCCCGCGCCTTCAGCGGCGACTACCTCGCCGAGTTCACCGACGCGGTGCCGCCCACCCTGATCGCGGTGCTCTTCATCCTGGCCCTGGCCGCGGTCAACCTCCGGGGCGTCGCCGAGTCGGTGAAGGCCAACGTGGTCCTGACCCTGGTCGAGGTCAGCGGGCTGGCCGTGATCCTCGCGATCGGGGCGTACGCGGTCATGACCGGCGGCGGGGAGCCCTCGCGGCTGACCCAGTTCGAGGGGGGCGGCACCGGGTACGCCCTGATCACCGGGGTCCTGGGGGCGACCGCTCTCGGCTTCTTCGCCTTCGTCGGCTTCGAGGACTCGGTCAACATGGCCGAGGAGACCGAGGATCCGGCCCGCACCTTCCCCCGCGCCATCTTCATCGGCGTGGGCGTCACGGGCGCCGTCTACGTGCTGGTCGCCCTGATCTCGTCCCTGCTGGTCGCTCCCGGCACCCTGGAGAGGTCCAGCGGTCCGCTGCTGGAGGTGGTCAAGGCCGGCGGTGTCGACTTCCCGCCGGAACTCTTCGCCCTGATCGCCCTGTTCGCGGTCACCAACTCCGCGCTGATCAACATCATGATGGCCTCACGCCTCTGCTACGGGATGGCCAACGAGCGGATCCTGCCGCCCGCCATGGGACGCGTCCTCGCCGGACGGCGCACCCCCTGGGTGGGCATCGTCTTCGTCACCCTGCTCGCCATCGGGCTCGTCTGCACCGGTGAGATCGAAGGGCTGGGCGACACCACCTCCTTCCTGCTCCTGTGCGTCTTCGCCGTGGTCAACATCGCCGTCCTGGTGCTGCGCAAGGACCCGGTGGGCCACCGCCACTTCCGCGCCCCGACCGCGCTGCCGGTACTGGGCGCGGTCGCCTCCCTGGTCCTGGCCAGTCCGCTCGCGGACCGCGATGCGGATGTCTACATCAGGGCCGGGGTCCTGCTGCTGATCGGCATCGGCCTCTGGGTGGTCAACAAGGCGGTGCTGGCGGCCCGCGAACGCAACGGATCACCCGCATGAGGCACCTGAACACCTGGTTGAACATCCGACTGGACATCCGGCTGAACGGGCCTACGCCAACTTGAAGTCGCAGGCCAAAGGGCTGGTGTGACCGGTACTCGTGGTGCTCACGCTGGTCGTGGGCGACTGTCTGCGCGGTAGATCGTCGGTCAGCGGTTGACTTCGAGGTTGGTCAGGACGAGCAGGGCGCGCAGGAGGTGGGTGGCGCGGGTGGGGTTGGTACGGAGTTTGGTGAGGGTTCGCCAGTTCTTGAGGTGGGCGAAGGCGTGCTCGACGGGTGCGCGTCCGACGGCGAGGACGCGGTTGGCGTCCTTCTGGGCGGGGGTGAGTTTGCGGGTGCGAGTGGCGGCGAAGCCGGTGATGATCACGGGGTCGAGTACGTCGTTGTCCAGGCCGCGGAAGCCAAGGTCGGCGAGGGCGCCGAGGCCGGCGGCGCGGAGGTGGGCCAGGATGCGGTCGTGGCGGGCGGCGGTGTTGTCGTGGGTGCGGCCGGGCCGGGCGGCGGATATCCAGACCAGGCGGCCGTGTTCATCGGTCAGGGCGAGGAAGTGCATGCCGTGACGGTGTTGTTTGCCGGAGTAGTTGCGGCGGTTGGCCTTTCCCGTGCGGCGCTGGGTGGGGATGAAGGTGCCGTCGATCAAAACGACCTCCCCGCCCCGCTTGGCGATCTTCTTCAGGGCGCGGTCCAGGCGCGGGGCCTGGGCTGCGAGCAGGGAGATCAGTTCGTCGCGCCAGCGGCGGACGGTGGAGGCGGAGACGTTGTTGCCGCCGGCCAGGTCGGCCAGGCGCTGATCGTGGCGGAGCACGGCCAAGACGATCACCGCGATCTTCCCGGTGGCAGGATCCGCCACCTTGACCCGATCGCTTTGAGATGGCGGCGCAGGAGGTCGGCGAGGTGGTTGACGGTGCGCGTGGACAGCGGCAGGCGGCACTGGCAGACAAGCGGGCAAGTGTCCTCGGCGTGCTTTTCGGTTCTCTTCACACAGTGCCCAACGGCCGCCGAAGACACCCTGGTTACGCTCCGATCCCGCCGTCGCGGGCGGCGGTTCCCCTGGTCACAGGCGGGTGGTGAACCGGCCGTCGGGCAGTTTCCGCAGCCACCCGCGGTCGACCATCCTGTTCATCCTTCCGCGCAGCGGCTCCAGCTTGGCCCGCACGCTGACATCCACCCCCACCATCTCTCCGCCCTGGCGGGCCATGACCGGTCCGGCGGCCTGTCGCACGGCCGCGAGGATCCGCTGGTAGTCCGCCGGGAGCGCGGTCTCCTCCGCACCCGCCGCGCGGTGCGGGATCATCACCACCGGCATCCCGCCCACCTGCGCCGGCGCGGCCTCCGCACGCTCCTGGGCGAGCTGCCCACTCACCCGCTCAAGAACCTTTTCGGCGACAGCGAGTTCATCCCGCTCTGCCCGTACCTCCGCCAACCGCTTGGCCAGTTGCTCTTCAAGTTCGTCCAGTTCCGCGCGCCGCGCGGTGATCCGTTCCACCAGCTCGGGATACAGCATGCACAGATCGTAGAAGGCCTTTGACGGGGATTTCCGGATAAGGGTGCGATCTGGCCTCCGTGACGGCAACCGCCGCAATCCGATGGTCACGGCCAGCTTGCTGCCCTGAGTACCGATACGGCGACGTCAGTGACGGAGCCTGTTCCGGCATCGACGGTGAGGTCGTCGGCTGCGGACCGGCGGAGGATTCCGTCCAGTTCACCGGACCGGTTCAGGTGCCATCGCAGTGCCTCGGGCTCGCTGTCGTGGCGCTGGGCCAGTCGCCGGTGGATGACCGACAGCTCAGCCCGGAGCCGGCAGACCGTGAGTTCAGCGCCCACGGCATCGGCCAGTAGCTTCCGCTCCTCCTGGTCCTCAAGCACACCTGCGAGGACGAGGCGCGTCGCTCCGGCATCGAGATAGTGACCGGTGACGCTCCGCAGATTCCGTAGGAGCATGCCGAAGTTGAACCGGTCACCGGGAGGCGCGGGCCACGACTTGCGCAGCCAGTCGAGATCGATGACGGCATGAGAGATCCCGGCGTCGGCGAGAAGGTCGCCGACGGCCTCGGCAACGGTTGTCTTGCCCACGCCGACAGTGCCATTGAGGAAGAGGGCGCGAGCGTCCCGAGTGCTGTCTGCGTGCATCCCAGCAGCGTACGGCGAGCAGCTCGAGCGTCGGAGTCCGGCCCGTTCCTGCTCGGGAAGCACGCTCCCGCCACCCATTCGAGCACCGAAGAACCGGCCGACCAACCGCTGACGGATGATCTACCGCGCAGACAGTCGCCCACGACCAGCGTGAGCATCACGAGTACCGGTCACACCAGCCCTTTGACCTGCGACTTCAAGTTGGCATAGGCCCAACGCACGTCATCGGACAACCGGACGAATGCATTCCGCCCGGTGCGCCCCCGTTCCTGCGCTTTCCTCTACACGATCACGCGCATGTTCCAGCGGAAAATGCCAGAACTCCCTCCTGGAGCATGCACGTTGCGTAGCCTCTCCAACACAGCCGTACGCCAGTGGGGAGGGGAGCCAGCCGTGCCCGGAATCGACGAATGCCTGCTCGACGTCATGAGGCTGCCCGGAGCCCGGGGTGCCGCGGTCGTCGACTGGACGAGCGGTCTCGCCCTCGGCACGATCGGCGAGTCGCCCAACGGGGACCACGAGGCGACGGCCGCGGAGACGGCCGAGGTGGCGCGCATGGCCGCGGAGCAGCCGGCGTTCGCGCGGACGCGGGAGGACCTGGCCCCCACCGCACCGGCCACCACCTCGGTGGAGGACGTCATCGTCACCACCGCGTCCAGCTACCACATACTCCGTTTCGTCGAGACGGCGTTCGACAGCAGTGTCTTCCTGCACCTCTGGCTCGACCGCGCGGAAGGCAACCTCGCTCTCGCCCGCATCAAACTGGGTGAGATCGCCGAGCGGCTGGTCCTGGCATGAGGTCCGCCGCCACCGCGAGCCCCGGGACACCCGGCACGACCCTCCCCTCCCCGATGCTCCAGCGGCTCGCCACCGAACGGGCCACCGGTGCGCTGATACGGGACAACGGCACCCTCTACCTCGCGGACGGCCAGGTCGTCCACGCCGAGAGCCCGGCCACCCCCGGCATCGACGTCCTGCTCACCACCGGCGGCGCGTTACGCAGCGAAGGCTGGTGGGACGCGGTCGCCCAGGCGGGCGCCCGGCAGCGGGTCGGCCGCTACCTCGTGGACAGCGGCCGGGTGCCCGGCGGCGCGCTGGAGCTGTGCCACCTGGGTGCCCTGTACGACGCCTCCTTCTTCGCCCTCGCCCCGACACGGACGCCCGCCCGTTTCCGGTACGGCGTCTCCCACTGGATCGGGCCGGTCCACCCCGTCCCCGTGGACGCCGTGCAGCGCGAGACGCTCCGGCGCCGGGAACTCCTCGACCGGATCTGGCCCGACGCGCACACCGACAGTGCCCCGCTCGCCGCCACGGCCCAGCCGGCCGACGTGCCCGTCCCGCCCCGCCAACGCCGGGTCCTGGAGCTGGTGGACGGTGTGCGTACGGCCGCGGACATCGCTCGCGAACTGGGCCGCTCCGCCTTCCACATCCTGGTCGACCTGCGCCGGCTCGCGGCGGCGGGGCTGGTCGAAACGGTTCGCCTCACCTCGCCCGGCCATGCCTCCGGGGCCGGCCCGATCACGCTCCCCGAGGTCACGGCCGATCCCGACGTCGCCCTGCTGCGCAGGCTCAGAGACGCATTGGAGGCCCTGTGATTCGCGCGCTCAGACAGCGTGCCGGGAGGAGACAGCTGATGGTGCCCGAGGCCGGCATGCAGGACGTCCTCGCCGAACTCCAGCGGTTACGGGCACGGGTACCGCTCCTGACCGGCGCGCTGGCCGCCAGCACCGACGGCCTGATCGTCGCCCAGGACACCCCGGGCATCGAGGCCGAGGGGATCGCCGCCCTGACCGCCGCGGCCCTCGGTGTGGCGATCCGGATGACGGACGCCACCGGACGCGGCGGCTTCCGCGAGCTGCTGATCCGGGGCGGGGACGGTTACATCGCCACCTACGCGGCCGGCTCCGCCGCCGTCCTGACCCTGCTCGCCGAGGACCGCATCAACGTCGGCCGGCTCCATCTGGAGGGCCGCAGGTCCAGCGCCCGGATAGGCGAGTTCGTGGACGCGGCACAGGAACGTGCCGACCGCCCGGTGCCACCGCCCCGCCCCGCGCAGTCCGGCACTCTCCCCCGCCGCCCCACCCCGGACACCACCTGAGGCGCCCGGCCCGGCGTGGCCGGCAGGCCCGGCACCCCCGGCCGCGCCGACGCGGGCGACCCGAATCCCACACCCCGTCCACCATCCGCACCAGCCAGAACACGGCCCGGCCGCCCGGCCGGCCGGCGAAAGGAAACCGAGCACTCATGGCCAACACCGAAACGGCACTGAAGGAAGCGATGGCGTCGATCGAGGGCGCCACCGGTGTCGCCCTCGTCGACTACACCAGCGGCATGGCCCTGGGCACCCTCGGCGGCGGCAAGGACTTCAATCTGGAGGTCGCGGCCGCAGGCAACACCGATGTGGTGCGCGCCAAGCTCCGCACCATGGAGCACCTGGGCATCAAGGACGAGATCGAGGACATCCTCATCACGCTGGGCAGCCAGTACCACCTGATCCGGCTGCTCAGGGCCCGGGGCGGCAACGGCCTGTTCCTCTACCTGGTGCTGGACTCCGGCCGGGCCAACCTGGCGATGGCCCGGCACCAGCTGAAGAAGATCGAGGGCGAACTGGAGGTCTGACCTCCGGCTCACCGGCGGTGACGCCGCGCCCCGCCGGGTGCGGCGTCACCGGCCATCGGCCCGGTGGTCCGGTACTCCTCCACCTGGGCACCCGCCGGGCGCCCCCGTTCCACCCGGTCGGTACGCACCCAGTACAGGGCGTCATCCTTCAGCTCCCGGCGCCCGATGCGTACCGCTTTCAGCCAGAGCCCGGCCCCCGCCCCGGCCAGCAGCAGTCCACCGGCACCCGGCACCGCGACCGCGCTCCCCACCGCCGCCACGAACGCGGCGAGCAGCCACCACCGGTGCCCGCGCCGCCACGCGCGTACGGTCACGTCCCGGTCCTGGAGGAAGTCTCCCCGCCCGGCCCGGGTGGCCGTCTCCGCCAGCCGCGCGTACCGCCCCGTCCGGACCGTGGCCACCACGGCCGCCGTCACCAGGAACAGCGCGGCACCGGCCAGCAGCCCGATCCGGCGTCCCGTCAGACCCGGTACGAACGACCCGGCCACGGCGGCCAGCACCCCCGGCCACCACATCGGCGCGGCTCCCGCCCGTACGATCACGGCCACCCTCGCCAACGACTGCGCTCCGCGCCTCACGTCCCCACTCCTCCCACGGCTGTCTCCGGTTCTGCCGAGGCCGGAGATTAGTGGCCGCAGATGAGGAGGGCGTGAGAATCCGGCGGCCGTGCTTCCGCAAGGGCCGTACCCCCGAAAGACCCGGGCCCCGGCGCCGTCCGGTCCCGGCCGTGCACCACGGCACGGAGCCGGGGACCACGGCGCGGAGCCGTCATCACCTCACCTGCGGACACGCCCCCACCAGGCCCGGAAAGGGGTGTATGCGGTGCTTTGCTGGTTCTTCGGCGGCGGGTGCCGGGACGGAGCAGGGGACGAGGGAGACCGACATGCTCGAAGGCGTGATGCTGCTGTGGTTCATCCAGGTGGCGATCAGTGTGGTGTTCGTGGCTGTGGACATCCGCAGTACGCCCGAGGCCGCTGTCATGAAGTGGGGCTTCGTCGTCATCACCGCGTTCAGCGGCCTGTTCGGGGCCCTGCTGTACGTGCTGAGCTGCCGGGAGCCACTGCCCGGCACACACGAGGTCTATGTGGCGAAGAAGTGGCGCCAGGTCGTCGGCTCCACGATGCACTGCGTGGCCGGTGACGGCATCGGCATCGTCGCCGCCGCGGTCGTCACCTCCGGACTGGGGCTGCTCATGTGGGTCGACGTCCTCGTCGAGTACGCGTTCGGCTTCCTGTTCGGCTGGACGGTCTTCCAGGCGCTGTTCATGAAAAGCATGTTCGGCACTTACCGCGAGTCGCTGACCAGGACGTTCATGTCCGAGCTCCTGTCGATGAACTCCGTCATGGGCGGGATGACCGCGGTGATGGTGCCGTGGATGAGCCACGACATGCAGGCGATGCACCCCAGCGGTGCGCGGTTCTGGTTCGTGATGTCCATCGCCCTGTGCGCGGGCTTCGTGGTCGCCCTGCCGATGAACTGGTGGCTGGTCGATCACGGCCTCAAGCACGGCATGATGACCGTCCGAAAAGGTCCCGGCCCTCTTCCCCAGGCGGCTGCCGTGGCCCTGGCGGGCGCCGCACTGGCCGGTCACGGGAACATGCCCGGAGCCCACGGACCCCACGGATCCCACGGTCCTCACACCGGGGAGCACGAGGGCCCTCACACGGCGCCCGGGGTCGGCCGTCGAAAGCTCGCACTGATGACCCTGGTCAGCTTCGCGGTCTTCGCGGCGGGCTTCCTCGTCGCCGGCCTGGCCGGAGACCTCACCATGCATCGCTGACCCGGTTGTCCGCGCGAAGCCCGGCGGGAGCGGAAGGGCTTCCCGCGGGCCCGCCGGAGGGCTCCGCTCCCCGGCCGGCCTCACTCCACGAACAGCCCCCGCGCCGCCGCCGCCGCGTCGAACTCCTCCAACCGGGCCTGCGCCTCGGGCAGCCCGTCGCACATCGCCTCCAGTAGTGCACGCCCCAGCAGCATCGGTGCGCAGGCGGTGTCGAAGGCGAGCCCCGTGCCCACGGCGGCGGGGATGAGCAGATCGCTGTGGGCCGCGACCGGGGCGAAGGCGGAATCGGCCACCGTCACCACGGTCAGCCCCCGCTCCCGCGCGTAGGCGAGGGCATCGACGACCTCCCGGGGATGCCGGGGCAACGCGAAACACAGCAGGGCGCTCGCCCCTGCGCGCCGGGCCGCCTCGATCCGGTCGTGCAGCATGCTGCCGCCCTCGTCGAGCACCCGGACGTCGGGGTGCACCTTGGCGGCGAAGTAACCGAACCCCCGAGCCTGTGAGGACGCCGCCCGCAGCCCGAGCACCGGCAGCGGCCGCGACCCGGCCAGCAGCCGGCCCGCCCGCTCCACCGGTCCGGGATCACCGAGCAGCCCGGCCAGCTGCCGCAGGTTCTCGATCTCGGCGAGAACCGCCTGCTGGTAGGCGTTGTACACCGGTTCCACCGCCGCCTCCGCCCCCGTCTCCCCGTCGGCGGGTACCGACTCCCGGAGGTGCCTGCGCAGTGCCGGGTACCCGTCGAAGCCGAGCGCCACCGCGAAACGCGTCACCGAGGGCTGGCTGACACCGGCCAGCTCGGCCAGTTCCACACTGGACAGGAAGGGAGCGTCAGCGGCCCTACGCACCAGGGAGTGGGCGATCCGCCGCTGGGTGGGCGTGAGCCTGTGCCCCTCGAAGAGCCCCTGCAACCGCGCAGCCGGGCTGCTCCCGCTCATGCCGTCCCCTCCGCAGATCCCGCGCACCACCACCGGTGCCGACCATCCCATTCAGCCAGCACAGGGGATGAATGTCTATATACAGCCGGGTCGGCTCACATTGCGGGACAACGGCCCTCTGCCGACCCTGGGACCATGATCCCAGCCAACACGACAGGCCCCGGCGGCGTCATCGTCCGCTACGGGGACGAGGACGCCACGCACGTGCTGAGTGTCTACGCCGACCCGCGCTGCCCCTACTGCAAGCGCATGGAGCTCGATCTCGGCGCCGTCATGGAGCAGGCCGCCGACGAGGGCCGCTTCGCGGTGGACCATCATTTCGGTACCTTTCTCGACGCTTCGGCCGGCGGCAGCGGCTCCCTGGAGGCGGTGGCCGCACTGGGAGCCGCCGTCGACGTGGGCCAGAAGCCGTTCATGCACTATCTGCGCGCGCTGTACGCCGAACAGCCCAGTGAGGACCAGGACTCCTTCTCGGACCGGAATTACCTGCTGCGTCTGGCCGACGAGGTCGAAGCCCTGCAGTCGGGAGACTTCCGCCAGAACGTCCTGGAGGGGAAGTACCTGCCCTGGGCGGCCCAGGTCTCGCTGGCCTTCGAGAACAGCGGCATCCGGTCCACCCCTACCGTTCTGTTCGACCGCACTCCGATCGCGGTCATCAACGCCCTGGGCTACGCGGTCACCCCGGAGGCGTTCCTGGCGGAGGCGACCCCGCTCTGAACGGCGCCCGCCCGCGCCCGGGCGATCCCGCCTCGAATCAGCCCGGGCGCGGGGCCCGGGCGTGGGGCCCGCGACCAGGTTGTACGCCCGCCCTCGCCGAGGCTGATCTGCTGAGCTGCCGAGCTGCCGAACCGAGGGGGAACTCGCAGCTCAGACGTCGGCCGCGTACACCAGAAAGTCCGACCAGGCGTCCGCACCGAACCCGAGACGCGGCCCGGTGAGGTTCTTCGAGTCACGGACCTTGACCGCACTGCCGACCTCGGCGACTTCGACGCACGCCGGGCCGTCATTACTGCTGTAACTGCTCTTGACCCACTTCAGCTCGGGTCCGTCTCCACCTGACAACTTGCGGATCATGACTCTCCCAGCACTTTCTCGATGAAGGCCAACGACTCTCGCGGGGTGAGCGCCTGGGCCCGGAGGATGCCGTACCGCAGCTCAACGATCCGGATCTCCTTGGGATCAGAGATCAGGCGACTGGAGAGCTGCCCTTCCCAGTGTCCCACCGCCGTGCCGTCATCGAACTTCAGCAGCTGGAGCTGACCACCCATGCCCGCGTGGTCCTCGCGGTCCGTCGGCATCACCTGGATCTCCACATTGCGCAACTGGCCGATCTCCAGCAACCGTTCCAGCTGGCGCCGAGCAACCGCCCTGCCGCCGAGCGGCCTCCTGATGGTTACCTCTTCCTGGACGAAGGTCAGCATGGTGAGCGGCTGACGGCCGAAGATCTCCTGTCGCGCCATCCGAGCTGCCACATAGCGTTCGACCTGGTCCGGCGCAAAGGACGGGCGCCGCATCCCGTACAACGCGCGGGCGTAGTCCTCGGTCTGCAACAGGCCGTTCATGTTGTGGTTGTCGTACGCCCCCAACTCGACTGCTTCCGATTCCAGTTTCGCCAGGTCCCGAACTTTTTTCGGGTAACGCGCCTCGGCCACGTCCTTCTTCAATGCGGCGATCTTCCCGCCCGCTCCCAGGACCTCATCCGCCTTGTCCAGGAAGCCAGGCTTCGGAATGCGTTTCCCCGCCTCCACTTTGTAGACCTGATTCTCGCCGTACCCGATGGCCGCGCCCAGCTCTCCAGCACGCAGCCCTGCGGACTCCCGCCAGAGGCGAATCTGCCGCCCCACCACGGCGACCACCGCGCCGGAATCGTCCTCCGGATCGATATCGCGGTCCGGTTCCTCCAAGTCATCGGCCGACCAGCCCTTGACGCTCTCCTCAGTCATGCGACACCCACTTTCCCCGTACCGATGCGTCCGAGGCCGTACACCATGGACACACGCGGACAACCTCTGGACAGTCACCGTCCGTACACGCGCTGACACTTCACAGAGTAGCCCCGGATGGCCACGCTGAGTGATGTGAGCCAAGAAATCACCCGAACCGGAAATTCCGCTCCCGCCCGGGAGTTCACCGTGCTTCTCTCCCCCACCCCGAGGGGAGCGCGCCTGGCCAGACTGCTGGCCACCGCCCATCTCGCCGACTGGGGCTTCACCTCCGAGGCCGCCGCGCAGGTCGTCGCCGAGCTGGCGAACAATGCCGCGACGCACGGCCGGGTCCGGGGGCGCGACTTCCGGTTGGACCTGACGGTCCGTGACGACAAGCTGCTGCGGGTCGAGGTCTCCGACACCCGCAGCGAGCTTCTGCCCACGCCGGCCCCCCTCTCTCCGGAGGGCGATTCCGGACGGGGCCTGCTGCTCGTAGCGGCGCTCGCGGACCGCTGGGGTGTGTACCAGGGACCTGTGCCGCGTAAGACGGTCTGGGCGGAAATCGACCTCGTGCCGTGATGCCTCCCACCGGGTCGTGGAAACCCGCGACCCGGTGAGCCGCGACATGGGGAACCGCGTCGCGGTGGCCCACGAGGTAAAAGGCTTTCAAGTAAGGAAAGAAATGAACTTCCCCACCCAACCCGACCCCGTTCAGGTCGTGTCACTCACTCGGGTGACATAGGGCAACTCAGCTGGATTTGAGGTGGGTTGCCGTGCATAAGCTCACCTCGACAACCACAGACATGAGACGGCCCCCGACGGGACACCAATCCCGGCCGAGGGCCTGACCACCGAGGAAGAAGAAGGCTTCCCGATGGGTATCCAGCAGGTTATCGCGCCCCCGTGCGCCCAGTCCCCCGCCCCCGGGGACCTCGCGCCCGCCTCCGGCGTCATTCACGTCAACGTCCGGCACACCTCCAGCTTCACCGTCGCCGGAAACCACCTCGCCCAGCACCGGCAACTCTCACTCGTCGCCATCGGACTGGCCCTGCACATCCAGTCCCTGCCCACCGGCGCGAAAGCCACCGTCCGACACCTCGCCGGACGCTTCCCCGAGAGCGAACACCGCATCGCCGCCGGACTACGCGAACTGGAAGCAACCGGCTACCTCCACCGCAGCCGCGTACGCCTGGCCGACGGCCGCATCATCACCCGCACCATCTCCTACAACCAGCCCACCACCACACCTGCCGCAGCACCGGCACCCCGGCAGCGCAAGGCACGGAAAACACCGGAACCCGCACTCGCCCCGGCCCCGGCATCAGCACCGGCGGCCACACACCAGCCCACCCCGACGCCCGAGCCCACCCCCACACCAGCCCCAGCACCGGCCCCGGAACCGGCCCCCGCACCCCCCACAACCCCGCGCGTCCCCCTCCCCACCGCCCGCACCACACCCCGACCACCACTCCCCCAACCCCGGACAAGCACCCCCGAACTCCTCCAGGCAGCCACCACACTCCTCGCCGACCTCCCCCGCCACACACCCCGGCTCACCCTGTCCGAACAAGACGTCACCACACTCGCCCCCGGCGTCGCCGCCTGGCTCGAACGCGAAACACACCCCGACACCATCCGCCACGCCCTCACCCACGACCTGCCCAACCCCGTCAAACACCCCGCCAGCCTCGTACGCCACCGCCTCACCACCCTCCTCCCACCCCAACCCCCCAGCACAACCGAACTGGAAGCCGCACAACCCCGCAGAATCACCATCCCCCTCCAGAACTGCGACCGCTGCGACCGCGCCTTCCGCTCCCGCCACCCCGGCCACTGCCGCGACTGCCACAACAACAACCACAGCCCCAGCCCCAGCCCCGCACAGACAGCCGCATGACCCGCGACCGAACGGACCACCCATGGTCAGTGCACCCCACGAAGCGATGCACCGCGTCTTCCAGGAATACCCGGGCCTCTTCACCAGCGTCTCCGAAGTCCTCGGAGTCCCGTTTCCGCCCGTCTCCTCCGCCAGGATCCTCACCACGGACCTCACCGAGGCCCGGCCCCTGGAACGACGCGTCGACACCCTTCTGCGTATCGAGACCGAGGGCGACGGCCCCTTCCTCCTCGCCGTCGAGGCCCAGGGCAAGAAGGACCCCGGCAAACAGACGAGCTGGGCCTAAAGGCTTTCCCGTAATCCCTGGCGGGCGTGCGACGACAGCCACGGCACCTCGCGGCGTTGTCGGAACGTCCGCATACATCCAGTATGCGAACGCCCCTCCGCCTTGCGATGCACCGCGTCTGACGCCGCACGCTGCTCCACCACGGACTACGGGACAGCCTTTACTACCTCTCCTACCTCATCGAGAAGTACCGGCTGCCCACCACTCTCCTGATCGTCTGCCAGGACAGCGCCACCGCTCGCTGGGCAGCCCGCCCTGTTCCTCTCGGCGCGCCCCAGTGGCCGGTACTCACCCTTCAT
This sequence comes from Streptomyces nitrosporeus, assembly GCF_008704555.1. NCBI lineage: Bacteria > Bacillati > Actinomycetota > Actinomycetes > Kitasatosporales > Streptomycetaceae > Streptomyces > Streptomyces nitrosporeus. The sequence continues at coordinate 4,657,805 of NZ_CP023702.1, read as the reverse complement.
CCACTGGTCGCGGGGCCCCACAACATCCCCGCCGTCACCGACGTGGCGGAGGCCCGCAAAGACCTGGCGCTCGCCACGCTCTCCGCTATCACACACGCAGGCGATCCGGACATCGGTGCCATACTGAAAACGCTGTCCGCAGCGCTCCGGGACGCCCCGGACACAATCGCCGCCCCCATCGTCGAGCTCACCGCACAAGGCCTGGGCAACCGCCCCGCCGCACAGCAATGGAGGAACCTGGTGGCCGTGGACCTCTCCTTCTACACCTCACCCCTCTCCCAGGAAATCCGGGATGAAGGCCGTACGGAGGGCCGTACGGAGGGCCGCGCGGAAGCCCTTCTGCTGTTCCTCGAAGCACGCGGCATCGCCCTCACCGAGGAAGACCGCGCCAGGATCACCGGCTGCCAGGAGTCCCAGGTCCTGGGTCGCTGGCTCACCCGCGCCACCACCGCCGCCTCAGCCGAGGAACTCTTCCGCGAGGAGTGACACCGTCGCGCCGCCCGGCTGCCCGGCCGAACAGGGGGGTTAGCCCCACTGTCCCTCCGGTCTCGGCTCCGTACGGTGAAACGTATGGAAGCCCGTGACCCCGAGCTCCGGCGCGAGCTCGACGCCACCTTGCAGGCCCGTGCCGAACTCGGCCCCGAGTACGAGACCGCGCTGGTCGACTCCTTTCTCGACAAGGTCGATCAGCGGCTCGACAGCACGATGGAACGGCGGGTGCGCCGGCACCTCGCCGAGCAGCAGATGGCCGTCGCGCGGAACGGTGCGCAGCCGGGCAGGCAGCCTGCGGGAACCTTCGGGGAGCGGTTCGGCTTCGGGGTCGTCTCGCTGGTGCTCGCCATCCCGCTCTCGGCGATCGGTGTCGCCAACGCGGGGATCGAGGGGCTCATCGTGGCCTGGCTGGGCATCTTCGGTGTGAACGCGGTGCACGCGGCCCGTACATGGCCCTGGCTCCGCCATAAGCACGCTGACTCGGACTGGCGGTGACTGACCGCGCTGTTCACGCAGCGGCCGGGCCGTCGGGCCCCGTGCACGGGTATGTCGCGGGGACCGCCGCACCCCCGGTTGCCCGGGGGGCGGGACGACGGCGGTCCCCACGAGGGACGCGGTCCGGGTCAGGGCCGGATGTCGCGTCCGGGGCGACTGCGGAAGGCCGGGAGCCGCTCCGTCATCCGTGTCGCCGTATCGGGTGCCGGCGGGTTTCCCTGCCGACACCCCTTACTGTGCCGGAGCCGTGTTAAGCGGGTGCTGCAGGCACGTGACGCCCCCGTACCGTTTTCGCGAAGCCCGGAAGCCCGGGAAGCCCGGAAGCCCGGGAAGCCCTCGGCGCCGGGACGGGCGGCCCGGCTCCTGAGAAGCACCCGGGCCGCCCTCTCGTCCGGAGCGCTAGCGCTTGGGCGCCGCGTCCTTCGCGAGGAAGGCCAGCAGATCCTGCCTGCTCACGACCCCCTTGGGCTTGCCCTCGACCAGCACGACCGCCGCGTCGGAGCCGTCCGCGCCGCTGAGCACCGCCATCAGGTCCTCGACGGATTCACCCGAACCGACCTGCGGCAGCGGGCTGGACATGTGCTTCTCCAGCGGGTCGGAGAGCGTGGCGCGCTGGTTGAACAGGGCGTCCAGGAGCTGGCGTTCGACGACCGATCCGATGACCTCGGCGGCCATCACGTCGGGGTGCCCGGCTCCCGGCTTCACGATCGGCATCTGCGAGACGCCGTACTCGCGGAGCACGTCGATGGCTTCGCCGACCGTCTCCTCGGGGTGCATGTGCACGAGCGACGGGAGCGGCCCCTCCTTGAAGTCGAGGACGGCCCCGACCCGCGCGGAGGTGCCGGCGTCCTCCAGGAAGCCGTAGTCAGCCATCCACTCGTCGTTGAAGATCTTGCTCATGTAGCCACGGCCGCTGTCCGGCAGCAGGACGACGACCACGTCGTCGGGGCCGAGCCGCTTCGCGACCTCCAGCGCCCCGACGACCGCCATCCCGCAGGAACCGCCGACGAGCAGCCCCTCCTCCTTGGCCAGGCGGCGGGTCATCTGGAAGGAGTCCTTGTCCGAGACCGCGACGATCTCGTCCGTGACCGTGCGGTCGTAGGCACTCGGCCAGAAGTCCTCGCCGACGCCCTCCACGAGGTACGGACGGCCGGAACCGCCGGAGTAGACGGAACCCTCCGGGTCCGCGCCGATGACCTGGACCCGGTTCTCGCTGGCCTCCTTGAGGTAGCGGCCGGTGCCGGTGATCGTGCCGCCGGTGCCGACGCCCGCGACGAAGTGGGTGATCTTCCCCTCCGTCTGCTCCCAGAGCTCCGGGCCCGTCGTCTCGTAGTGCGAACGCGGGTTGTTCGGGTTGGAGTACTGGTCGGGCTTCCAGGCCCCCGGCGTCTCACGGACCAGGCGGTCGGAGACGTTGTAGTACGAGTCGGGGTGTTCGGGGTCGACCGCCGTCGGGCAGACCACGACCTCCGCGCCGTAGGCGCGCAGCACGTTGATCTTGTCCGTGGACACCTTGTCGGGGCAGACGAAGATGCAGCGGTACCCCTTCTGCTGGGCCACGATGGCGAGGCCCACGCCGGTGTTGCCGCTGGTCGGCTCGACGATCGTGCCGCCGGGCTTCAGCTCGCCGCTCTTCTCGGCCGCCTCGATCATGCGCAGGGCGATGCGGTCCTTCACCGATCCGCCCGGGTTGAAGTACTCGACCTTGGCCAGCACTGTCGCCTGGATGCCCGCTGTGACGTTACGAAGTCTCACCAGCGGGGTGTTGCCGACCAGACTGATCATCGAATCGTGGAATTGCACCGTGTACTCCGGGGTCTCCGAGATGGTCAGGCAAGAGTATGCGTATGCGGGCCCGGCAGGTGGTGAAGCGATTGGACGGTGCCCCGTGCGGGGCAGGTAGTGCTGTGTACGGCTGTACGGCGAGGAGGAGGTGGACCGGACTGTGTCGAGAGCGAGGGTGGCACGGCGGATCGCGGCGGGCGCGGCCTACGGCGGTGGGAGCGTCGGGCTGATCGGTGCGGCGACGGTAGGCCTGGTACTGGCCGAGGTACAGCTGGCGAAACGGCATGTGGGAGGCGGCATCGCACCGGTCCCGCCCAGCGCCGACGGCCGGTACGGGGTGGCGTTCGCGGGGCCCGCCGACCCGCTGCGCTTCGTGATACTGGGTGACTCGACGGCGGCGGGCCAAGGGGTACGCAGGGCCGGGCAGACTCCGGGTGCCCTACTGGCGTCCGGGCTCGCCGCGGTCGCGGAGCGGCCCGTCGACCTGCGGAACGTGGCGCTGCCCGGTGCCCGCTCGGACGACCTGGAACGGCAGGTCTCCCTGGTGCTGGCGGACCCGACGGGCACGCCGGACGTCTGCGCGATCATGATCGGCGCCAACGACGTGACGCACCGGATCCCCGCGACGCAGTCGGTGCGGTGTCTGAGCACGGCCGTACGCAGACTGCGGACGGCCGGCGCGGAGGTGGTCGTGGGGACCTGCCCCGACCTCGGCACCATCGAGCCGGTGTACCAGCCGCTGCGCTGGCTGGCCCGCCGGGTGAGCAGGCAGCTGGCGGCGGCACAGACGATCGGCGCGGTCGAACAGGGCGGCCGGACGGTCTCCCTGGGCGACCTGCTGGGCCCCGAGTTCGAGGCGAACCCGCGGGAACTGTTCGGCCCGGACAACTACCACCCCTCCGCGGAGGGGTACGCGACCGCGGCGATGGCGATGCTGCCCACGCTCTGTGCGGTGCTGGGGGTCTGGCCGGAGTCCGACCACCTCGACGTGACGCGGAGCGAGGACATGCTGCCGGTCGCGAAGGCGGCCTCCCAGGCCGCGCGTGAGGCCGGTACGGAGGTCACCGCGGCCCGCGCCCCCTGGGCCCTGCTCAAGCACCGGCGCCGGCGCCGGCTGCCCGCCCACACGGAGCCCGCCCACACGGAATCGATGGGTGCGGAACCGATGGATACGGAGGCGGCGGACGCGGGAGCGGCAGGGCCTGCCGGGCCGGGGGCCGGACCAGGACCGGGGGCCGAACCTGAGCCGGGGTCAGAACCCGGGCCGGGAGCGACGCGACGGCCCGCCTGAGCGAACGGCGGGACGGCGGGACGGGGGACAGGCGGACGGCCACGCGGGCGGGTGGGCGGCAGGGAACAAGCCGGGCGACTGAGCGGTTGCTTAGAAAAGAGGCCCTCATCACATGGCCTGCCGGGTGACCTCGGCGATACGTACGGGTAACTTCCAAGACAGTCCAGCCCATCCAGCCTTCCAGCCCTCATGGAGCCGCGTGATGCCCGAAGCCGTGATCGTCTCTGCTGCCCGTTCGCCGATCGGCCGGGCGTTCAAGGGGTCCCTCAAGGACCTGCGCGCGGACGACCTGACCGCGACCATCATCCAGACCGCGCTGGCCAAGGTCCCCGAGCTGGACCCGAAGGACATCGACGACCTGATGCTCGGCTGCGGTCTGCCGGGCGGCGAGCAGGGCAACAACCTGGGTCGCATCATCGCCGTGCAGATGGGGATGGACCATCTTCCCGGCTGCACGGTCACCCGGTACTGCTCCTCCTCGCTGCAGACCAGCCGCATGGCGCTGCACGCGATCAAGGCCGGCGAGGGCGACGTCTTCATCTCGGCCGGTGTCGAGATGGTGTCCCGCTTCGTCAAGGGCAACTCGGACAGCCTGCCGGACACGCACAACCCGGTCTTCGCCGAGGCGGAGGCCCGCACCGCCGCCCGCGCCGAGGAGTCCGGAGCGAGCTGGAGCGACCCCCGCGAGGAGGGCCTGATCCCGGACGCGTACATCGCCATGGGCCAGACCGCGGAGAACCTGGCCCGGATCAAGGGCGTCACCCGCCAGGACATGGACGAGTTCGGCGTACGGTCGCAGAACCTGGCCGAGGAAGCCATCAAGAACGGCTTCTGGGAGCGCGAGATCACCCCGGTGACGACGCCGGACGGCACGGTCGTCTCCAAGGACGACGGCCCGCGCGCGGGCGTCACACTGGAGGGCGTCCAGGGCCTGAAGCCGGTCTTCCGCCCCGACGGCCTCGTCACGGCCGCGAACTGCTGCCCGCTCAACGACGGTGCCGCCGCGCTCGTGATCATGTCCGACACCAAGGCGCGCGAGCTGGGCCTGACCCCGCTGGCCCGGATCGTCTCCACCGGTGTCTCCGGCCTCTCCCCCGAGATCATGGGGTACGGCCCGGTCGAGGCCAGCAAGCAGGCGCTGAAGCGCGCCGGGCTGACCATCGGCGACATCGACCTGGCCGAGATCAACGAGGCGTTCGCCGCCCAGGTCATCCCCTCCTACCGTGACCTCGGCCTGCCGCTGGAGAAGGTCAACGTCAACGGTGGCGCGATCGCCGTCGGCCACCCCTTCGGCATGACCGGTGCCCGCATCACCGGCACGCTGATCAACAGCCTCCAGTTCCACGACAAGCAGTTCGGCCTGGAAACGATGTGCGTGGGCGGCGGCCAGGGCATGGCCATGGTCATCGAGCGGCTGAGCTGAACCGAGCTGAGCCGTAGCGGAGGGTAGGGGCCGTCCGACGCAGGAGGACGGCACCTGCCCGCAGCGGTGGGCGGTGCCCCTCTCCCATGTGCGGGCCGCCTCGAACCCGGCCGAGCCCGGAACGTGACCGAATCTCCCCCAGGATGTGATCTGTGTCCCAGGGGAGATTCGTCTTTGCAGGTCACAGCCGGTACGGACCGGATCGGCGGGTCCAAAGACCTGTCCATTTCGTGACGTAATGCACTGACACCGCGTACCGGTACAGGCCAAGCTGATGTAGGAAGTCGGGGGGTGTCGATCGAATCCGGGAGTACGTCAGTGAGCGCCATGCCATTTGCCCTGTTGCTGACCACCGCCGCCGCGACGGCTGTCGGTGCCGCCGCGCTGCACGCCGCTCACGGACTCCGTAAGCAGGTCGTCGCTCTGCGTGCCGAACTCGCGGAGGGGCGCGGCCGTCTCACCTCCGTACCGGAGCAGCAGAACCGGAGTGCCGCCTCCGCGGAGGAGATACGCGCGGCGGTCGCCGACGCGCTCGCCGAGGAGCGGGAGCGGGAGCTGGCCGAGGCCCGCGCGTTCTGGGCGGCCCAGGAAGCGCGGGACGCCGCCGACGCGCCGTCCCTGCTGGGCGGGCTCACCGGCCTCGGCGACGACGCACCGTTCTTCATGCCCCGGCAGAGCGACTTCGCCGGCCTGGAGGCGATGGACCTCGACTCCACCGAGGCGCTGGACGAACTCGCGGAGCTGACCGACCTGCCCGAGATCACCGAGTCGGTGGAGTTCGCCGAGGACTCGCCCGAACTGGCCGCGGCCCGCCGCCGCCACCCCTCGCACCCGGACTTCGTCCCCGTGCAGACGCCGGTGGTCACGGATCACGAGCGCACCGTGGAACGGCTCGAACTGCTCGCCGACACCGGCACCGAACTGACCGACGTACGGCCCGGTCCGCTCGGCACCCTCGACGTGTACGTCTTCGCCGACGGCACCACGCTCTGTATGACCCCGGGCCACCGGGAGACCGCCGAGCGGCTCGCCGCCTCGCTGCGGGACGGTGAACAGCCCGTGCTGCTGGGCGGTTCCGGCGTCTCCGGTGCGTACGCGCTGACCTTCTCCTGCGGCGACGAGAACGTCTACATCCTCGCCGACCGCGTCATCGCCTCCTTCTAGGGCCCGGCCCCACCGGCAGACCGGGGCCCGGCCCCCCACCGGCAGGGGCCCTCCGAGAGAGTCCGCCCTAGAAGCCGGAGCGGGCGAACGTACGCTCCGCGGCCTCCTCGACGTACCGCACGGCCTCGTCCAGCTCCCCGGACGAGGCCGTTTCCAGTGCCACCGCCAGGTCCCGGCCGGCGACGGCGACCTGGTCGCCGACCGTGAACATCCCGGCGTCCGGCATGACACGCGGTTCCCGGCCGGGGGACTCGATGCGCTGGGCACGGGCGGCGAGGTCCCTGGCGACGGCCAGGGCCTCCGCGGCGACGCCGCGTTGCAGCCGGCTCTGCGGGGTACTGCGCAGCCGGTCGGCGAACCGCTCCACGGCGGCGGTCAGAGGGGTCGTATCGAGCACCCCGCGACCCTACGCGCCCCCGCGGAGCCATGGCCAGCGGGCCCCGGACGCGCCCCAGCCGGACAGACCGCACTCCGACCGGAGACAGGACACGCCCCGGCAGGACAGCGCACGCCCTGGCAGGACAGGGCGGGGCAGGACCAAGACGGAGCGGCCCGCAGGCGTGGTGCCTGCGGGCCGCTCCGGTCATGACGTCCGCCGGGGTCAGTCGTCCCCGTTGAGGATGGAGAGCAGACGCAGCATCTCCAGGTAGATCCACACCAGGGTCATGGTGAGGCCGAAGGCCGCCAGCCATGCCTCCTCGCGCGGCGCGCCGAAGTTGACGCCGTCCTCGACCTGCTTGAAGTCCAGGGCGAGGAAGCACGCGCCGAGGATGATGCCGATGATCCCGAAGAGGATGCCCAGGCCACCGCTGCGGAAGCCCAGACCGTCACCGCCGCCGAAGACGCTGAACAGCAGGTTGACCATCATCAGCAGCACGAAGCCGACCGCCGCGGCCATCACGAAGCCGTAGAAGCGGCGGGTGACGCGGATCCAGCGCATCTTGTACGCGAGCAGGACACCGGCGAAGACACACATGGTGCCCATGACCGCCTGCATCACCGTGCCGGGGCCGATGTAGGTGCTGACCGCGCTGGAGATGACTCCGAGGAAGACACCCTCGAAGGCCGCGTAGGCGAGGATGATCGCCGGCGACGCCTTGCGCTTGAACGACTGGATCATCGCGAAGACGAACGCCACCAGGGCGGCGCCGATCGCGATGCCGTACGACGTGCCGATGTTCGACGCGTCGACCGGCAGCAGCGCCCAGGAGAGGGCTGCGGTGAGCACCACGGTGCCCAGCGTCATCGCCGTACGGGTGACGACGTCGTCGATCGTCATCGCCCCGGAACGCGCGGGCGCCTGCGGCGCGCCGTACTGCGTGTCCGGCTGGGCGTACGGGTTGGTGGCGTACGGGTTGGCGGTCCCCTGGGCGTACGGGTTGGCGCCGGCGGTCGCGGCCCCGGCCTGCGGCGCCGCGTTGAAGCCCGCGTGGCCGTTGTCGCGGCTGAACCCCCGTCGCGAGAAGACCGGGTTGCTGCTCCTCATCTCACTCCTCCATGGCCACCGTGCGTGGCCTTGCGTCAAGAGTAATGGCTAGGCAAAACAATGACCCTAGTGCCAGAGGAGGATCTTTGGAGAACTCTCTCCGCCCCGCTCCGGAACACCACGTCAGGCCAGGTACTTCTCGTACCCGTCCTCCGTCGCCGCATCCGGCCGGCGGCTGACCGGTGCCGTCAGCATCCCGGCGATGGCGTCGGAGAGGAAGTCGCCCGCCGAGTGCCAGCCCGGGGCCCGGCCGTCGCGGGCCGCGCGCCCCTCCATGTCCGCGCAGGCCGAAGTGATGATGTGGGACATCAGGGCGGCCCGCCCCCGGACGATCGCGCGCGGCAGGTGGTCCAGCCGTGCGGCCACCGAGCGGACGATGAGCGCCGCGGTGGGCGCGGCGTCCTCCATCCCCCGCATCAGCGCCATGGCGACGGGGTCGTGGAGCGCCTGGCTGATGAACCGTGCCCGCCAGGTGGGCGGGGGCAGCTCGGCCAGGGCGTCGGTCGCGGGCACCACAAGGGCGCGTACGTCCTCCAGGAGCGAGCCGGAGTGCTCGAACATCACCCGGCGCGGTTCCTCCAGGGACGAGAGGTGGCGCGTGAGCAGCGCACTCAGCAGCCCTTCGCGCCCCCCGAAGTAGTAGCCCACGGCCGAGTGGTTGGTGTTTCCGGCGGCCTCGGCGACCTTGCGGTCCGAGACCTGGGAGATGCCCGACTGGACGAAGAGGCGTTCGGCGGCGTCGAGCAGCGCCGTGCGCGCCGCGTCTGATCTGGCCATCGGGGGTCGTCGCCTCCTGGCGGTGATGCGTGGCGGGAGCGCCAAAGTAGCGCACGGACGCATGAGTAAGTCACATGACTTATATTGGAAGTCATTCGTAAGTCATGCGGCTTATTTCTGGGCCCCGGCGGCCGAGGATCCCTCCCGTCGCCGGCCGCTGTGGACCGTTCGGGTCCGGCCCCGGCCGCCGCGGACGCCCTGCCGAGATCCACCTAGGAGCACGATTCCGTGGAGTCATCCACCACCGCCCCGCCCACCGACGGCCCCGGCGGCCCTCCGGCCGGCGCCCCCGCGCCGGGCGGGGAGAACCGGAAGGCCCGGATCGCCCGGTACGTCGCCCTCTTCGCCATGCCGTTCCTGATGGTGACGATGATGTACGCGAGCTACGTCGGGACCATGCACGCGCCCGCCCCCAAGGACACACCGGTGGCCGTCGTGGGCTCGGGACAGACGGCGCGGGCGGTCGTCTCGGCGCTGGACGCCCTGCCCGGCGGCCCGGTCGAGGCCCGGCTGGTCGCCACCACCGGTGAGGCCCTCGGTCTGATCGAGGACCGCGAGATCGCGGGCGCGCTGGAGATACCCGCGGGTGGCGAGGGCGAGGCCGTGATCCACACGGCCTCGGCGGCCGGGGCCTCCCAGGCGAGCACGGTGCAGCAGCTCCTGGCACCGGTGGCCGCCGAGCACCAGTGGCAGATCACGACCCGGGAAGCCGCCCCGCTCCCCGACGGCGACATGTCGGGCACCGCGGTCCTCTTCGCCGGCATGGGCATGATGCTGGCCGGCTACGTGCCGCTGAGCATCCTGACGATGTCGATGCCGTTCCTGCTGACCCTGCGCCGCTTCGTGCCGCTCCTGATCGGCTGGGCCGCGGTGACCAGCACGATCATCTGGACCATCCTCGGCCCGGTCGTGGGCGCGGTGGACGGCCACTACCCGCAGTTCCTCGGCGTGGGCATGCTGACCATCGGCGCGGTCGGCATGACGCAGCTGCTGTTCACCAAGCTGGTCGGGCCGCTGGCCGTCCTCTTCGGCATGCTGCTGTGGGTCTGCTTCGGCATGCCGGCCTCCAACCTGGCACTGCCCATCCACACCATGCCGGGCTTCTTCCAGTGGCTGCACGGGATACTCCCGCTCCCGGCCGCGGGCGAGTCGCTGCGCGCGCTCCTCTACTTCGACGGCCGCGGCGCCGGCGGGTACCTGCTGACCCTGGGCGTCTGGCTCGTCGCGGCCTTCGCCCTCTCCCTGCTGAAGGAGCGCCGCTCCGGTCACCTGATCCCGGCCGCTCCCCCGGTCACCGACATCAGCACCCCGCTGCCCGCACTCGCGGGAGGCCCGGTGCGGTCCAAGGGAACCCGCTACCTCGCCGCGATCGCCTTCCCGCTCTGCATCCTGGTGGCCGTCGTCGGCACCATGAGCGCCTCGATGCACAAGCCGCAGGTCCACGACATGCCCGTGGTCGTGGTGGCCGCCTCCGCCCAGCAGGCCGAGCAGGTGGCCGGCGGCCTGGAGCCGAAGCTGGGCGCCATGCTGGACATCCGTACCGGGACGTCGGCCGAGGCGGCCAAGGACTGGATCATGGAGCAGGACGTCGTCGGCGCGTACGTGCTGCCGTCCGCCCCGGGCGGCCCGGCGACGCTCTACACCTCCTCGGCCGCCGGGTCCAGCCAGCAGACGACGCTGCGGGCGGTGTTCCAGCAGGTCGCCGCAGGACAGCAGACGCCCCTGGAACTGACCGACGTCAAGCCGCTCACCGATGACGACACCATGGGCAGCAACAGCATGTACGTCGCCATGTCCTGGATCATGGCCGGCTTCCTCATCATGTCGGTGCTGCGCGGCGGTGCCCCCGAGCTGAGGCGGACCCGCCAGTTCCTGCCGAAGCTGGCCGGCTGGGCGGTCGGCATGTCCCTGTGGCTGTGGTTCCTCTTCGACGTCCTGATCGGCGCGGTCGACGGCCACGCCCTGGAGCTGATCGGCCTCGGCGCGGTCACCGTCTTCAGCGTCTCGCTGGCCACCGGCGTCCTCACCCGTACGCTCGGACTCTTCGCGGTCATTCCGGCGATGGCGGTACTGCTGCTGGCCGGCGTACCCGCCTCCGGCGGCGGCCTGTCCGTCTACATGGTCCCGGACGTCTTCCGCACCCTCCAGGACGTCCTGCCGCTGCCGGCGGCCGTGGACGCCGTCCGCACCCTGGTCTACTTCGACGGCCACGGCCTCGGCCGCGACCTCCTGACGATCGCGCTCTGGGGCGCGGCGGGCCTGGTGCTCCACTTCGTGGTGGACCTGTGGCTGGCGCACCGGGAGAAGAAGACCGGCACCCCCCTGCCGCCCGGCTCCGGCACCTCCGGCACCTCGGACACCGGGAAGGCCGCCACCGGACAGCGCTCCCCGGAGAAGTCCGCTCCCGCCCCCGGCCCGGCCCTCGAAACGGCGCCCGCCCCGACGGCCTGACCCCGCGCCGGACACGGCACCGCACCGGGCACGTCCGGCCCCCGCGAACCCGGGGGCCGGACGCCTCGCCACCGGCCGGGCCGGGAGCCCGGACATCCCCTGCTCCCGCACGTACGGCCGTTCACTTACGGTGATAATCCCGAAGGACTCGCGTTCGGGTGAACCAGTGGTGTAAGAAGTTGACAGCTGAATCATCGGGCGGCCCCCCGGACCCACCCGCCGAGCAGGTGGTGCCCGGAGCCGGATTTGAACCGGCACGCCCCCGAGGAGGCAGCGAGGTTTAAGCTCGCCGTGTCTGCATTCCACCACCCGGGCATGGGCGCGCGGTTTTGCTGTTCGGCACATGACCCTATCCGGGGAGTTCCCCCGAACAGCTGAACACGTGCTCGATGTTGTCTTATTTTATTGACCGTTTGATGGGTCGTCAGACGTCGCGCACCGCATCACCACATGCTCGGGCGGTCGGCCGGTCACGTACTCCGCCGTACGGGATTGACGGAAAGTCGCCGCACCCGTACGGCCGATTCGCCAGGGCCTGGCCACCGTTCGCCAGGCCCACGCCACCTCAGCGTCCGACGGTGTCGTTGACGCACCGCAGGACCGGCGCGGTTCCCAGTGCCTCCGGGTCCTTCAGCACGGCCCCCCTGACGTGGAAGACATGGCTCTCGCCGGGCAGCAGGGTGATGAGCATGTCGTCCACCTCGGCCGCCGGATCCAGCCGGTCGGGGAAGAGAGCGAGGTCCCGCAGCAGGGTGTGCGCGGTGATCTCCACCCGGTAAACGGTGTCCGTTCCGTCACTGTGGGTGAGGGGCGTGACCTCCGCGTCGTAGCGGGCCGGGGGCAGCGCGAGGCGGGTGTCCTCCTCGTAGAACTCCACCGTGCGCAGCTCCCCGAGCCGGGCCACCAGCACCTCGCGGGCGGCGTCCCCCGGGGTGGCGAGCGCCGCGGGGAGGGGGACCCGGCTCACGTCGCGGGGTGCGGTGGACACCTCGGTCTCCGTCTCGGCGAGCAGGGTGCCGTCCAGCCCGTACCGGGCGAGGACGAGGGTGCCCCGCCAGGCCCGGGAGGAGTCGTTGACGAGGTGCAGGGCGCCGTCGCGCAGGGCCATCAGCCGGTCCGCGTAGACCTGGCGCAGGGCGTACCAGAGCGGCTTGCGGCGGCCGTCGCCGTCCACCGCCGACCAGGACACCACCGGCCAGCAGTCGTTGAGCTGCCAGACGATCGCGCCCATGCAGTACGGCGTGTGCGAGCGGAAGTGGCGGATGCCGAAGGCGACGGCGCGGGCCTGGTTGAGCTGGGTGAGCCAGTGCCAGTCGTCGAAGCCGGCCGGCTGCGGGAGGTGGTCGCCGAGGCCGCGCAGCAGCTTCGCGTCGCCGTCCTCCGCCTTCTGGTGGTGGGCGATCAGCGGGGCGCCCAGGCCCAGCGGTCCGCTCACCGCGCGGCGCAGGGTGGCGTACGCGGGCGGGCCCTGGAAGCCGAACTCGGCGACGAAGCGGTGGGCGGTGTCGGCGTAGTGGCGGTAGTCCACCCGGTTCCAGACCTCCCAGAGGTGGACCGTGCCCGAGGCGGGGTCCTGCGGGGGGAGGTCCGGGGAGCCGGAGTAGGGGGAGCCCGGCCAGTAGGGGCGGGTGGGGTCGGTCTCGGCGCAGATCGCGGGCAGCAGGCCGTGGTAGTAGCCGTACCCCCAGGTGCGGCCTTCCAGCTTCTCCTGCCAGCCCCAGTCGGCGTGCCCCTCCAGGTTCTCGTTGTTGCCGCACCACAGCACCAGCGACGGGTGGGGGGCGAGGCGGACGAGGTTCTCGCGGGCCTCGGCGGCCACCTCGTCGTACAGCGGCTGCTCCTCCGGGTAGGCGGCGCAGGCGAAGGGGAAGTCCTGCCAGACCAGCAGGCCCTTCTCGTCGCAGAGTTCGTAGAAGTCGTCGCTCTCGTAGAGGCCGCCGCCCCAGACCCGGATCAGGTTGACGTTCGCCGCGAGGGCCTGGTCCAGCCGCTCGGACACGCGCTGCCGGGTGAGGCGGGAGGGGAAGCAGTCGTCGGGGATCCAGTTCATCCCGCGTACGAAGACCGGCTCGCCGTTGACCGAGATCCGGAAGGCCTCACGCTCCAGGGCGACGCCCCTGAAGCCGGTCCGGAAGGTCCGGACCTCGTCCTCGCCCAGCCGGACGACGACGTCGTACAGCGGCTGGGCACCGTGGCTGTGCGGCCACCAGACCTCGGCGCCGGGGACGGAGAGGGTGACCGTGGCGCGGTCCTCGCCCGCCGGGAGGAGGAAGGCGGCGGACGCGCCCGCGCCCACCACCGAGACCGAGGCCGCCAGCTCGCCGCCCCCGGCGCGGTCGGCGTCCAGGGTGAGGGTGAGGCGCGGCACCCCGTCGTCGTCGAGGTCGGCGAGCACCTTGGCCCCGGCGATGCGCGGGCCGCTCCAGGACTCCAGGGCGACCGGGCGCCAGATGCCGGAGGTGACCAGGGTCGGGCCCCAGTCCCAGCCGAAGTTGCAGGCCATCTTGCGGATGAAGGCGTACGGCTCGGTGTAGGCGCCGGGGCGGTCGCCCAGCTTCTCGCGCAGGGCCTCGGCATAGGTGTACGGGGCGGTGAAGCGCACCGCCAGGGTGTTCTCGCCCTCGCGGAGCAGCGGGCGGACCGGGAAGCGGTAGCTCCGGTGCTGGTTGGCGGTGGAACCGAGTTCGGTGCCGTTGAGCAGGACGGTCGCGACGGTGTCGAGGCCGTCGAAACACAGATCGGTGAACTCGTGTGCGTCGGCCGCCCATTCGAAGGTGGTGCGGTACGTCCAGTCGGTGCGGCCGATCCAGCCGAGACGGGTCTCGTTGTCGTCGAGGTAGGGGTCGTCGATCAGCCCCGCGGCCAGCAGGTCGGTGTGGACCGTGCCGGGTACGGCCGCCGGGACGCCGCCTGTGGGGAGCCCGACGGGCACGGGGCCGTCCGCGGTGAGCGTCCAGCCGTCGTGCAGGGGCAGGTGGCGCAGGGTCACGCGAGGTTCCTTCCGCAGGCGGGGAGCTGGGCGCAGGCGACGAAGTGCCCGGGTTCCGTCTCGTGGAGGCCGCCGCCGGACGCGGCCCGGCCGGCGTCGTGGTAGGCACAGCTCTCCACCGGTTCGGCCGGGGTCCAGGGCTGGTTGAGCCGGGGCACGGCGGCCAGCAGGGTCCGGGTGTAGGGGTGCGCCGGGTTCGCGAACAGCTTGGTCGTGTCGCCGTGCTCGACGACCCGGCCGTTGCGCAGTACCACCGTCTTCTCGGCGAGGTAGGTGCCCAGCGACAGGTCGTGGGTGATGTAGAGGACCCCCAGGCCGCGCTCCTTCAGGCCGGCGAGCAGGTTCAGCACGTCGATGCGGGTGGAGGCGTCGAGCATGCTGGTGATCTCGTCGGCGACCAGGAAACGCAGGTCGAGCAGGAGGGCGCGGGCGATCAGCAGGCGCTGGAGCTGGCCCCCGCTGAGCTGGTGCGGGTAGCGGCCCAGTACCTGGCCGGGGTCCAGGCGTACGTCGCGTACGGCCTTCTCGACACGGTCGGCCCACTCCTTGTCGCCGACGCCCGGGTGGTAGGCGCGGCGGACCAGGGCGAAGACGCGGTCGGCCTTGAAGACGGGGTTGTAGCAGCTGAAGGGGTCCTGGAAGACGCCCTGCACCCGGCGGTAGAAGTCCTTGCCCGGCCTGACCTGCTCGCCGTCCAGGGTGAGGCTGCCGGAGGTGACCTCGGTGAGGCCCAGGACCATGCGGCCGATGGTGGACTTCCCGCTGCCGCTCTCCCCGATGAGGGAGACCAGCTCACCGGGCGCGGCCGAGAAGGACACCCGGTCGACGGCGGTGACGGAACCGCCGCCGAAGGCGCCGGCCCGGAAGGTCTTGGTGACGCGGTCGAGGGTGAGCATCAGGCCGCCTTCCAGCATGCGACGGTGTGGCGGGGGGCGATCTCGACGGCGGGCGGCTCCTCGGCGCACCGCTCGTCCGCGAGGGGGCAGCGGTCACGGAAGCGGCAGCCGGCGGGCGGGTTCAGCAAGGAGGGCGGGGCGCCCTCGATGCCGCTGAGCGGCTTGTCCTTGTAGCGGGCGCCGACCTGGGGCAGCGAGCCGATCAGCATCTTGGTGTACGGGTGGCGGGGCTTGGTCGTCAGTTCCCTCGTGGGGGCCTTCTCGGCCAGCTTGCCCGCGTACATCACCATGATCGAGTCGGCGATGTGCGAGGTCAGGCCGAGGTCGTGGGTCACGAAGATCATGCTGTTGACCAGGCCCTTGTCGCGGAGCCCGGTCAGGGCGCCGACGACGGCCTGCTGGTTGGAGACGTCCAGTGCCGAGGTCACCTCGTCGGCGACGAGGACGGCCGGGTCCAGCAGTGTGGAGATCACCATGACGGTGCGCTGCTTCATCCCGCCGGACAGCTCGATCGGGAAGCGCTCCAGGACGTCGGGGTCCAGGCCGACCAGGGCGAGTCTGCGGTGCAGTTCGGCCGTGTCGACGCTGACGCCCCGGGAGGCGAGGAGTTCGCGGATCATGCGGCCGATACGCCGGGTGGGGTTGAGGGCGCTCATCGAGTACTGCGGGACGAGCGAGATCTTGTGGAAGCGGTAGGCGTTCATCGCGCGGTCGTCGGACAGCGGCAGCTCCTCGCCGTCCAGGGTGACGGTGCCGCCCGCGTGCCGCATCCGGCCGTCCAGCCGGATCAGGGACTTGCCGAGGGTGGTCTTGCCGCAGCCGGACTCGCCCGCCAGGCCCAGGATCTCGCCGTCCGCCAGGGAGAAGCTGACGCCGTCCAGCGCCCGGACCTCGCCCCGCAGCGTGCGGTAGTGGACCCGCAGGTCGTCGACGGTCAGGGTCATGGGTTCAGGACTCCCTCAGCTTCGGGTTGAAGACCTCGTCGAGGCCGACGTTGGCGATGTACAGCGCGCCGACGATCGCGGTGATCCCGGCGCCCGGCGGGATGAACCACCACCACATGCCGAGTTGGAGCGCGCTCCACTGCTGGGCGCTCTGCAGCATCAGCCCGAGCGAGACGCCCTCGGTGGGCCCGAGCCCGATGAAGTCCAGCGAGGAGGCGATCAGGATGGCCCCGCCGAAGAGCAGGATGAACATCATGAAGAGGTAGGAGCTCATGTTGGGCGCGATCTCGCGGAACACGATCCGCCAGGTGCCGCTGCCGCTGAGCCGCGCCAGGTCCACGAACTCCCGGGTGCGCAGCGAGAAGGTCTGCGCCCGGATCGCCCGTGCCGCCCACGGCCACGAGGTGAGACCGATGAACAGGCCCTGCACGGCGACGCTGCGCACCCCCATGTACGCGTTGATGATCAGCAGGACCGCCAGGGTGGGGATCACCAGGACGACGTTGGTGAGCATGCTGAGGACCTCGTCCAGGACACCGCCCCGGTAGCCGGCGAGGAAGCCGACCAGCATGGCGATGACGGCGGCTATCGCACCGCCGACGACCCCGACGAGGAAGGTCGAGCGCAGCCCGTGCACGAACTGCGCGTACACGTCCTGACCGAAGGTGGTGGTGCCCATCCAGTACGTGCCGTCGGGGGCGGACGCCTGGGGGCCGACGTACTCGTTGGGGTTGCCGTTGTCGAGCAGCGGCGGGCCGAGGAGGCCGATCGCGAGCAGGACGACGACGAGGGAGAAGCCGATGATCAGCTTCGGGTTGCGGACCGCGTAGTGCAGCCACTCGCTGCCGGGCTTCGCCGGTGCGGCGCCGGGGGCCGAGGGCGCGGCGGGGGCGGCGGCCGTCTCGGGCGCCGGGTCGGGCCGTGTGCTCATGACGTGCCTCCTGCCATGCCCGTACGGGTGCGGGGGTCGACGACGACGTACACCAGGTCGATGAGGAAGTTGGCGATGAGTACGCCGATGACGATGAACAGGAACGCGCCCTGGAGCAGGAAGAAGTCCTGGTTCTGGATCGAGGCCAGGATCAGCGAGCCGAGCCCCGGGTAGGCGAAGACGATCTCGGTGACCAGGGCGCCGGCGACCAGGACGCCCAGTTGCAGCGCCAGACCGGTGACCTGGGGCAGGACCGCGTTGCGGAAGGCGTAGCGGCGGATGAGCCGCTGGGGCGCGCCGAGGGCCGAGAGGTACGAGGAGTAGTCGGACTCCAGCTCGTAGATGATCATGTTGCGCATTCCGATCGCCCAGCCGCCGAGCGCGACCAGGAAGAGGGAGAGGAACGGCAGCACCCAGTGGCTCAGCGCGTCCAGGGCGAAGTCCGCGGTCCAGCCCGGCTGGATGTCCAGGCTGTAGCCGCCCGACAGGGGGAACCAGCCGGCCTTCCCGCCGAGCCCCCAGGCGAGGATCACCGCGATCCACATGTAGGGCATGGCGGTCAGCAGGTAGCCGACCGGCAGGACGGTGTTGTCGAGCACCTTGCGGCGGGCGGAGAGCGCGCCGATCCAGTTGCCGACGAACCAGCTGAGCAGCACGGAGGGGATCATCAGCCCCAGGGTGTAGGGCAGGGCGTCGAGGAGGACGTCGCCGACCGGGGTGGGGAAGACCCAGATGGAGATCCCGAAGTCGCCCTGGAGGAGGGCGCCCCAGAAGTGCAGGTACTGCTGCCACAGGGGCTCGTCGAAGCCGAACAGGTTGTTGTAGTAGGAGCGCATGGCCTCGGCGGCCTCGGGCTGCGAGACCCGGGCGCGGGCCACCATGGCCGCCACCGGGTCGCCGGGCATGAAGCGCGGGATCATCCAGTTGACGGTGACGGCGACGACGAAGGTCAGTGCGTAGACGAGAAGTTTGCGGGCGAAGTAGCGGCGCAAGAGGGGGCTCCCGGTTCTGAGCCCCGCCGCGTGCGCACCGGTCAGGTCGGCGCGGACGCGGCGGGGCGGTCATGGGGCGGCTGGGGCGTGCGGGCGGTCCGCGGCCGGGGCGGTCCCGCCCGGCGGCCCCTGCCGCCGCGTCACTTGGCGGGCTTGATCTGGGTGAGCGTCTCGAAGCCGCCCAGCTCCAGCCAGTTGCGCCACAGGGCCGGTGCCGTCTTCGGGGCGCCCTCGGCGTCCGACGGCCAGTTCGTCCAGGTACCGGTGGTGGACTGCGACCAGAGGCCGTTGTACCAGAGCGGGATGATGGGCATCTCGGTCAGCTGGATGTCCTGGATCTCGGAGATCGTGCTCTTCATGCCCGCGGTGTCGTCGGTCCTGACCCCGCCCAGCTCCTGGACCAGCTTCCAGGCCTTCTCGTTCTCGTAGCGGCCGAAGTTGACCGTGTTCTGCTGCTCCTGGACCGGCATCTTGAACATGTACTCGTAGTACGTCCAGGGGGTGTTGGACAGCTGGCGCTCGTTGTTGATGACGAGGTCGAAGTCGCCCTTGCCGCGCTGCTCGGTGAGCGCGTTCTGGTCGGGGAACTCCGTGGTGATCTTGATGCCCGCGTCCTTGGCCCCGGAGGCGATGACCTTGGCCGCCTCCATCCAGTCGGTCCAGCCGGAGGGCACCGCCAGCTTCAGGGAGAGCGGCTTGCCGTCCTTGTTCTCGACGAAGCCGTCGCCGTCCGTGTCCTTGTAGCCGGCGTCCGCGAGCTCCTTCTTCGCGGCTGCGGCGTCGTGCTCGAAGCCCTTCTCCGCGATCAGCGCCTTGTCGTCGAACTGCTCCCACTGCGGGAGCAGTCCGGTCGGGGAGGCGGGCTTGACCAGCTCGCCGTAGACGCCCTTGACGATCTTCCCGGTGTCGACCGAGGCCGCCAGCGCCCGGCGGAAGGCCGCGTCGTCCATCGGCTTCTTGGTGGTGTTGGGCACCAGCCAGGCGGTGTTGGCGGAGAGCATGTACGGCGCGTCGTCGTAGTACGACACGACCTTCTTGCTCTTCACCAGGGAGGAGGCCCCCGGCAGGAAGTTGTTGCTGAGGTCCAGCTGGCCCTGGCCGAGCTGGCCGATGACCACCTCGTTGCTCGGGTTGGAGACGTCGACGATGTAACGCGGGGCCGGCGTCATGGAGAGGGCCTTCGTGCCCCACCAGTCGTCGCGCCGCTCCCAGACCACCCGGTCCTGGCTCTTGCTCTTGAGCTTGTACGCCCCGGTGCCGACCGGCTTGTCGTTGACGCCGTTGAGGATCTCCTCCTCGGTGCGCGAGCTCCAGATGTGCTCCGGGACGACCGGCCGGCCGTAGAGGGTGTAGTCCCACTCCTGGTAGCGGGCCTCCTTGAAGGTGAAGCGGACGGTCGTCCCGTCCACCGCCTTCGCGTCGGCCAGCCAGCTCCACAGGGAGTTGAAGGAGGACGCCTCGATCTTGCCCAGCCCGTAGGAGTACGCGACGTCCTTCGCGGTCAGCGGCTTGCCGTCGGCCCAGGTGATGCCGGAGCGCAGCTTGACGTCGTAGGTCTTGTCGTCGGTCCAGGTGCCCGACTCGGCGAGCCAGGGCTTCAGCTTGCCCTCGTTCGGGTCGAAGTGGAACAGGGTCTCGTAGACCAGGCCCTTGGTGCCGGTGGCGTGGTCCCAGTCGCGCAGCGGGTTGTAGTTGGCCGGCGGGCCCCACTGGGTGCCGGTGGTGTACAGCGTCTCGTTGCGCGGGAGCGAGCCCCCCTTGCTCCCCGGCCCGGCGGTCGTACCCGACGTTCCGCCCCCCGTGCACGCGGTCGCGGCGAAAGTGAACACGGCGAGCGCGGCGGTGATCCGCACACGGGCGTGGGTCCCCATGGCCCCTCCTTTTCCCCCGCCGTCCCTGCGAGCGGAGTTACTGAACCGGGTAAGTGCCGGAAAGGTATGTGCGGCCCAAGACGGTGTCAAGAGAGCGGGAGCGCTCCCACATGACTTTTCCCGCAGATCTCCGAGAGGTCTGGACCTGTATCCGAAGACGCAGGTCAGAGGGTGTGGTTAGGATGCGCTTCAGATCACGAACCGGTTAAGCGAGGTCGCATGCCCAAACACCGCCCCACGATCGCTGACATCGCGCGCCGTGCGGGGGTCTCCAAAGTCGCGGTGTCCTACGCCCTGAACGACCGGCCGGGCGTCTCCCCGGCGACCCGTGCCTCGATCAAGGCCATCGCCCAGGAGATCGGCTGGCGGCCCAACAGCGCGGCCCGCGCCCTCACCCGGGCACGCGCCGACACCGTCGGGCTGGCCCTGTGCCGGCCGGCCCGGATGCTGGGCGTCGAACCGTTCTTCATGGAGCTGATCAGCGGCATCGAGACCGAACTGGCCACCCGCGGCTGCGCCTTGCTGCTCCAGGTCGTCACCGACCCGGAACAGGAACTGGAGATGTACGAGCGGTGGTGGGGCGAGGGCCGGGTCGACGGGGTCTTCCTCGCGGACGTACGCGACCGGGACCCGCGCATCGAGGGGGTCGCCGGGCTGGGCCTGCCGGCCGTGGTCATCGGCCACCCCTCGGCGGCCGGCTCCCTCACCCCGGTGTGGTCGGACGACTCCGCGGCGCTGCGCGACACCCTGACCTACCTCGCCGCGCTCGGCCACCGCCGGATCGCCAGGGTCGCCGGGCTGCCGGAACTGGTCCACACCCGGCTGCGCGACCGCGCCCAGCGGGAGATCAGCGCCGGACTGGGCCTGGAGGAACCGGTGGTCGTCCACACCGACTACTCCGGCGACGAGGGCGCACACGCCACCCGCCGCCTGGTCAGCGCGCCCGCGCGGCCGACCGCCGTCATCTACGACAACGACATCATGGCCGTCGCCGGGCTCTCGGTCGCCCAGGAAATGGGCCTGGACGTGCCCGCCGACCTCTCGCTCGTCGCCTGGGACGACTCCCAGCTGTCCCGGGTCGTACGGCCCGCGCTGACGGCGCTGAGCCGGGACATCCCGGCGTACGGGGCCCACGCGGCACGCACCCTGCTGACGATGGTGGACGAGGGGTCGGCCCCCGGTTTCGAGGACGCGGCGGCCCGGCTGGTCCCCCGCGGATCGACCGCCCCGCCCCGCTGAGGACGGAACCCCTCAGGGTCGGTGTCATACCCGAGGAGTACGCCGCCGCCCCGGTGGTGCGACTCAAGAGGGCCCCGGGAACGGGTACGGGGACTGACGCCCCCGAGGAGAACGGCCGGGACGATGGGAGGGTTCCCCAGCGGCCACGGACCGCCCACGCCTCACCGACCCAGGAGAATCCCTGTGACCACCACCGCCGTCCACCGCACCACCGCGGTCGCCGCCCGCGCCACGGAGCTGTCGAAGGTCTACGGCCAGGGTGAGACCCAGGTCGTCGCCCTGGACCGGGTGTCCGTCGACTTCCCGCAGGGCGAGTTCACCGCGATCATGGGCCCCTCGGGCTCCGGGAAGTCCACGCTGATGCACTGCGTGGCCGGCCTCGACAGCTTCAGCAGCGGCTCGGTGCGCATCGGCGACACGGAACTCGGGACCCTGAAGGACAAGCAGCTCACCCAGCTCCGCCGGGACAAGATCGGCTTCATCTTCCAGGCGTTCAACCTGCTGCCGACCCTGACGGCGCTGGAGAACATCACCCTGCCCATGGACATCGCCGGCCGTAAGCCGGACGCCGCGTGGCTCCAGAAGGTCATCGGCATGGTGGGCCTGGCCGAGCGCCTGAAGCACCGCCCCACCGAGCTCTCCGGCGGCCAGCAGCAGCGCGTCGCCGTGGCCCGCGCCCTGGCCTCCCAGCCGGAGATCATCTTCGGTGACGAGCCGACCGGGAACCTGGACTCCCGCTCCGGCGCCGAGGTGCTCGGCTTCCTGCGCAACTCGGTACGCGAGCTGGGCCAGACCGTGGTGATCGTCACCCACGACCCGGTCGCCGCCTCCTACTCGGACCGGGTGATCTTCCTCGCCGACGGCGCGATCGTCGACGAGATGCCGCGCCCCACCGCCGAGGCGGTGCTGGACCGGATGAAGGCGTTCGACGCGAAGGGCCGTACCAGCTGACCGTCCGGCTGCCGCCCTCCCCCTCCGCCTTCCCCACTCCTCCCTGGAATTGACGACATGTTCCGTACCGCTGTGCGCAACGTCCTCGCGCACAAGGCCAGACTGCTGATGACCGTGCTCGCCGTGATGCTCGGCGTCGCCTTCGTCTCCGGCACCCTGGTCTTCACCGACACCCTCGGCAACGCCTTCCACAACCAGGCCAGGAAGAGCTACGACGACGTCGCCGTGGCCGTCACCACCTGGGCCGAGCGCGGCGACGAGGAGACCGCCGCCGTCGACGAGGCCACCCTGGAGAAGATCCGGGACCTGGACGGGGTCGCCGAGGCCACCGGCCGGGTCTCCGGTTTCGCCGGCGTCGCCGGCCCCGACGGCAAGCTGATCGGCAACGGCTGGTCCAACACCGGCTCCAACTTCACCCCCGGCGAGAACGGTGAGGACCGCCAGTACGACTTCACCGACGGCACCGGCCCGGTGGAGGACGGCCAGATCGCCCTCGACGAGGAGACCGCCCGCAAGGGCGAGTACACCGTCGGCGAGAAGGTGCGGGTCGCCACGACCGGCCCGGTGAAGGAGTACACCCTGGCCGGTGTCTTCACCACCGAGGACGGCGCGGTCAACGCGGGCGGCAGCCTGGTCCTCTTCGACACCGAGGTCGCCCAGCGGCTCTACCTGCGGCCCGGCGAGTTCCGGGACGTCACCGTCGTCGCCGCCCCCGGCGCCTCGGACGAGCGGCTGCTGGCCGCCGTGGAACCGCTGCTGCCGAAGGACGCGGAGGCCAAGACGGGCGCGGCGCTCGCGGCCGAGGAAGCCGACATGACCGAGGCGGGCCTCAAGGGGCTCAACACCATCCTGCTGTCCTTCGCCGGCATCGCGCTGTTCGTCGGCGTCTTCCTGATCGCCAACACCTTCACCATGCTGGTCTCCCAGCGCACCCGGGAACTCGCCCTGATGCGGGCGGTCGGCGCCTCCCGGCGCCAGGTCAAGCGCGCCGTCCTCCTGGAGGCGGGCGTGGTCGGGCTGATCGCCTCGGTGACCGGCCTCCTGCTCGGTCTCGGCCTCGCGATCGGACTGCGTTCGGCGATGGGCGCGTTCGGCGGGAAGATCCCCGCGGGACCGCTGGTCGTCTCCCCCACCGCCGTCGTCTCCGCCTTCGTCGTCGGCATCCTGGTCACCGTGGTCGCCGCCTGGCTGCCGGCCCGGCGCGCGGCGAAGGTCCCGCCGGTGGCGGCGATGAGCAGTGTGCACGCGGTGGCCACCACCAGGTCGCTGGTCCTGCGGAACTCGGTCGGCGGGGTGCTCGCCCTGCTCGGCGCCGCCGTGGTCGTCGCCGGCTCGACCCGGAGCACCGACACCGGCCGCGCGCTCGTCGCCGGGGGCGCCTTCCTCGCGCTGCTCGGTGTCATCGTGCTGATCCCGCTGCTCTCGCGTCCGGTGATCGCGCTGGCGCGCCCGCTGCTGCGGAAGGTCTTCGGGGTCTCCGGCAAGCTGGCCGCGCAGAACGCGGTCCGCAACCCGCGCCGTACCGGGGCCACCGCCTCCGCGCTGGCGATCGGCCTCACCCTGGTCACCGGCATCTCGGTGCTCGGTGTGACCCTGGGCCGGGCCGTGGACAAGATGACCACGGACAACATCCGCGCCGACTACATGGTCTCGATGGCCAGCGGTGAGCCGCTCGACGAGTCCGCCCTCACCGCCCTGTCGAAGGCGGACGGCGTCGCCGCCGTCTCCCCGCAGCAGGCGGTCTGGCTGACCGTCGGGGACGGGGGCGTCTCGGCGTCCGCGGTCACCCCCGGCGACATCGAGAAGGTGTTCGCGCTCACGACGGTCTCCGGCTCGCTGGACTCCCTGGGCGACGGCGCGATCGCCGTCGCCGCCGACACGGCGAAGTCACGGGGCTGGAAGACCGGCGACAGCGTGGCCGTGGAGTTCCAGGACGAGAAGAAGGAGAACCTGAAGGTCGGGGCGCTCTACGAGGGCAACGAGTTCCTCTCCCCCGTGCTGCTCGCCAAGGACGTGGCCGACCGGCACGAGAGCCTCCCCCAGATCGTCGAGGTCTGGCTGGCCATGGACGGCGGCCAGAGCGCGGCCAACGAGCAGGCCATCGTCGACGCCCTGGGTGACAACCCGGCGATGAGCGTCATGGACCGCCAGGGCATCCGGGACATGTTCGGCGGGTTCGTCAACACGGCGATGAACATCATGTACGCGCTGCTGGCGATGGCCCTGGTGATCGCGGTCCTCGGTGTCGTCAACACGCTGGCGATGTCGGTCTTCGAACGTCAGCAGGAGATCGGCATGCTGCGGGCGATCGGGCTCGACCGGCGGCGCGTCAAGCGCATGATCCGGCTGGAGGCCGTGGTCATCTCGCTCTTCGGGGCGGTGATCGGTGTCGGGCTCGGCATGTTCCTCGGCTGGGCGGTCGGCAAGACGGTGTCGTCCTCGGTCCCCGGCTACGCCCTGGTCCTCCCATGGGACCGGATCGCGGTCTTCCTGGTGCTGGCAGGGCTGGTGGGGGTGCTGGCCTCCCTGTGGCCGGCCCGCAGCGGCGCGAAGCTGAACATGCTGACGGCGATCAAGACCGAATAGCGGCGGGCCCGGTACAGGGCCGCGGGTGCCCGGCCGGACCTTCCGGCCGGGCACCCGTGCGCGCGAGGAGCCGGGCACCCGCCTGTACGGGCGCTTCCGCGCGCCTGCCCGTACGGACTCCCGGGCGCCCGCCTGTGGCTGTACCCGGCTCCCGGACACCCGCCGTGCCCGTACGGGCTCCCGGGCGCCCGCCTGTGCGAACTCCCGTACACCCGCCTCCGTTTTCCCGTTCCCCGGCGGAGCCCCGTCCGCTTCGGGCACAGTGCGTACATGACCGGTTACAGGGACAGGGCGCCCGGCTATCTCACCTTCCGGGTCGCCCCGCAGGAAGGGCCCATCGCCGCCTTCGCCGAGCAGGAGGCCTGGCAGGCACGCGAGCTCTACCCCGATCTGATGGGTGTGGGCCTGGCGGAGTTCTTCCACGCCAGGGAGCACGAGGCCGGCGGCTGGGAGTTGTCCGAATACGGCACCGACACCCCCCAGGGCGCCCGGGACTCGCTGGGTTCGCACTTCCGTCTGCGTTCCTCGGCGGCCGGGGAGGCCGGGGAGAAGAAGGCGCAGAAGACGTGGATGGCGGCGGCGCTGCGGATGGACCGGGAAGTCGTGGACGAGATCCGCGTCCTCGGCGAGCGGTTCCGGATCGTGCGCGCCGCCAAGTTCATCCGCATGGGCAACGGCGGCCCCGAACCGCCCCGCCCCTCGGACCCCGACCCCGACCCCGCGGAGACCGGCGCGAACCACCGGACGCGTTCCCGCACCAAGGGGTTCGTCGTCGATCCGTACATCAGCACCGGGCTGTCGGACAGTCTGCTCAAGCTGGACCTCGTGCGGTTCATCGGCACCTCGCCCGGCGCCGGTCCGGAGGTCCGGGAGGACGCGTTGCGTGCCGCCGTGGAGTATCCCGGCGGGGTGCTGCTGCCGCCCGTCTTCATGATCTCCGAGCGGACGGACGGACGGTGGACCCCGCACAATCCGGGGTCGGCGGACGTGACGCCGCAGGAGGCCCGGGACGGCCTGGCGAGCTGGCTGCGGGTGATGGCCCCGTTCACCATGGATCTCCCGGACGGGAAACGGGCGGAGTACGCGCGCGCGGCCGACGTGCTGGACGAGAAGCGCTGCAACACCCTGAGCGTGGACGGATACCGTTTCCGCGTCACCCGGGTCGAGCGGCTGGTCCGGGTCGGCCCCGACGGGCCGGAGGGACCGCGTCCCAGCGATTTCGACCCGGAGCCTCCGGTGGAGGTCCATGTGCGCCTGCTGAAGGAGCAGGGGCTGTGGAAGGAGGAGGACGAGCCGCTCGAACTCGATGAGCGGGCCTTGCAGTTCCAGGCCCTGTGGGAGCAGGAGGTCAAGCGCCGGGAGGCGGTCGAGGAGCGCAGGGCGAGCAGGAAGCGGACCTGAGGGCCCTCGGGTCTCCCAGCTCCCTTTCTCTCCGGAGGCCCGAGGGGGCCGGTGCCGGCGGGGCGGGCACCGGCCCCCGCACGCGGGGGTCAGCCCGGGGCCGAGGCCGTCCAGTCACGGGCCCGCAGGGGCATCGGGGAGGCACCGTCCTCCCGGGGGCGGACCGCGAGGATCTGGTTGACGCCGATCCTGTTGCGTTCGAAGGAGAGCGCGGAGGCCGCCATGTACAGCCGCCAGACCCGGGCGCGGCCGGGCGAGGTCGCCCGTACGGCCTCCTGCCAGTGCTGCTCCAGGTTGGCCACCCAGCGGCGGAGCGTCAGGGCGTAGTGCTCACGGATCGCCTCGACGTCCCGCGCCTCGAACCCGGCCTCCTCCAGGGTGGCCACGGTGCGGCCCACCGGGGCGAGTTCGCCGTCGGGGAAGACATAGGCGTCGATGAACTCGTCGATGCGGTACGCCGCCTCGTCCTTCTCCGGGCGCCGGGCGATCTGGTGGTTGAGGAGCCGGCCGCCGGGTCTGAGGAGGGCGTACAGGTCGTCGGCGTACTCGCGGAAGCGGACCGAGCCGACGTGCTCGGCCATGCCGATGGAGGAGATGGCGTCGTACGGACCGTCCCGGACGTCCCGGTAGTCCTGGACCCGGATCTCGATCCGGTCGGTGAGGCCCTCCTCCGCGATGCGCTTGCGGGCGAAGGCCGCCTGTTCCGCGGAGAGGGTGACGCCGGTGACCCGGGCACCGTACTCGCGTGCGGCGTGGATGGCCATGGAGCCCCAGCCGCAGCCGACGTCCAGGAGGCGGTCGCCCTCCTTCAGCGCCAGCTTGCGGCAGACCAGGTCCAGCTTGTCGCGCTGGGCCTCCTCCAGCGTGCCGCCCTCCTGCCAGTAGGCGCAGGAGTACACCATGGACGGCCCCAGCACCAGGGCGTAGAAGTCGTTGCCCACGTCGTAGTGGTGGCTGATGGCCTCCTTGTCGCGCCGCTTGGTGTGCAGCGGGCCGGTGCGGCGGCGGACCTCCTCGGCGGGCGGGGGCGGGGGCGGCCAGGGACCGGCCAGCGCGACCAGGCCACGGGCGAACGCGCGCACCTTCGGGTCGCGGACGGGGTGCACGGCCCCCTCGGTGTCGCCGCGTTCCCAGATCAGCGCGGCCAGCGAGTCCAGAGCGGTGTACAGGTCACCGTCGACGTCGATCTCACCGGCCACCCAGGCGCGCGCCAGGCCCAGTTCACCCGGCTTCCAGAGCAGCCTGCGCAGGGCACGGCGATGGCGCAGGACGAGCACGGGCGCGCCCGGGGGGCCTGATTCGCTGCCGTCCCAGGCCCGGATCCGGACCGGCAGTGGTTCTCCCAGCAGCTCCTCGGCGAGAGCCGTCAGCCGCGACGCGGCGTCTGCCATGGCGTACACCTCCGTGGTGGTGTTTCCCGAACATGCCCAAATTCGCACAACCATGCATGAACCAGGCCACGACACCTCGGTGGCGCGGCGAGGTCCGTGAACGACAACAGCGCCGCGACACTCCGTCATCCCGGCGGAACGCAACGGAACGGCAAAATACCTGCATCAACCACCCACTTCACCGGCCGAGGGCGGGGGCGGGGGGCGGCGGGCGGTGGGCGGTGGGCGGTGGGCGGTGGGCGGGAACCCCGAAGGGACCGTCCGCACCACGGATGGCGGACGGTCCCTTCGGTGACGTACGGGCGCCCGAGGCGCCGGGGGGCCAGGAGGCCCGGGCCTTCAGGAGGCCTTGGCCTTCTCACCCTCGGGCTTGGCGGCGGCCGGCGCGGGGCTCGGCTTGGCGGCCTCGTAGAACTCCTCGCGGGGCGTCTCCATGGCGCCGAGCGAGACGACCTCGCGCTTGAGGAACATCGCGAGCGTCCAGTCGGCGAAGATCCGGATCTTGCGGTTCCAGGTCGGCATCGCCATGCCGTGGTAGCCACGGTGCATGTACCAGGCGAGACGGCCCTTGACCTTGATCTTCATCTTGCCCATGACGATCATCGCGACGCCCTTGTGCAGGCCGAGACCGGCGACCGCACCCTTGTTGGCGTGGCTGTACTCCTTCTGCGGGAAGCCCCGCATGCCGGAGATGACGTTGTCGCCGAGGACCTTGGCCTGACGCAGCGCGTGCTGGGCGTTCGGCGGGCACCAGGCGTTGGGGTTGCCCGCACGGCGGCCGACCATGTCCGGGACCTGGGCGTTGTCGCCCGCGGCCCAGATGTAGTCGGTGCCCTGCACCTGGAGCTTCTCGGAGGTGTCCACGTGACCGCGGGGGCCGAGCGGCAGGCCGAAGCGGGCCAGCGCCGGGTTCGGCTTCACACCGGCGGTCCACACGATCGTGCTGGAGTCGACCTCCAGGCCGTTCTTCAGCACCACGTGGCCGTCGACGCAGGAGTCCATGGAGGTGGAGAGGTAGACCTCCACGCCACGGCTCTCCAGGTGCTCCTTGCCGTACGCGCCCAGCTTCGGGCCGACCTCGGGAAGGATCTTGTCGGCGGCGTCGACCAGGATGAACCGCATGTCCTCGCGGCTCACGCTGGAGTAGTACTTGGCCGCGTCGCGGGCCATGTCCTCGACCTCGCCGATGGTCTCCGCACCGGCGAACCCGCCGCCCACGAAGACGAAGGTGAGGGCCTTGCGGCGGACTTCCTCGTCGGTCGTCGAGTCGGCCTTGTCCAGCTGCTCGAGGACGTGGTTGCGCAGGCCGATGGACTCCTCGATGCCCTTCATGCCGATGCCCTGCTCGGCGAGGCCGGGGATCGGGAAGGTACGGGAGACCGCGCCCATCGCGATGACCAGGTAGTCGAAGGGCAGCTCGTACGTCTCGCCGACGAGCGGCGCGACGGTGGCGACCTTGCGGTCCTGGTCGATGGTCGTGACACGACCGGTCAGGACCTCGGCCTTGGGCAGGACGCGCCGCAGCGGGACGACGACATGCCTGGGCGAGATGCTGCCGGCCGCAGCTTCGGGGAGGAAGGGCTGGTACGTCATGTACGAGCGGGGGTCGACGACCGTGACGGTCGCCTCCCCGTAGCGCATCTTCTTCAGAATGCGACGAGCTGCGTACAGGCCTACGTACCCACCGCCTACAACGAGGATCCTGGGACGCTCCGTGGTGCTCATGCCATCGAGTATCCACCCCCTTTCGGAGCAGTGCTCGTGAGCCCCTTCACAAGGTATACGCGACCCTCTGCTACACTTCGCCGCCCGCGTGACCCAGGTCATGACCCGGCAGGGGAACCAAGGCGGGATCACAGACGTTGTTCACCGCCTGTGAGCTGGCCCTTGAGCCGCCGGAAAGGCCAGACCGCCCGCCCCGGACGCACCCGCGCCCCTCTCCGGGCATCCCCCCGCCCCGGCTCCGCGGAAGCCCTCCGGCGATATGGAAGGGCCCTTCGGGGCAGAACTTCGCCCGCAGGGACCAAATCTCTTGTGAAGAAGTTCACGAAGTTCGCCGGAGCACCCCGCGAAACCCCGCCTTCCGAGGGCCCCGGGAGGGCTTCCGGCCGCTCAACAGTGCAGGCCAGGACGCGCTTGAGCGATCCCCGCCGCACCCCGGGGCACGGCCACCCGAGGGCGGACCGCGCGATCCGCCGGGCATCGCCCACGGAGGGGACTCCGGGCAGATGCCGCGTGTACACGTACATGCGTACACTCACCTCATGAGTGAGAACACCGTGACCGTGCGGGAAGCCCGCGCGCACCTCTCCGACCACATCAACCGGGCTGAAGAAGGCGTCCCGACCGTCATCACGCGCAATGGCGTCCCGGTGGCCGCCGTGGTGCCGATCTCGGACTTCGAAGCGCTGGAGGAAGCGGCCGACGTGATGCTGGCGCGCGAGGCCGAAGCGGTGCTGGCTGAGAGCGGCGCCA
Organism: Streptomyces nitrosporeus; assembly: GCF_008704555.1. NCBI lineage: Bacteria > Bacillati > Actinomycetota > Actinomycetes > Kitasatosporales > Streptomycetaceae > Streptomyces > Streptomyces nitrosporeus. The sequence goes on along the minus strand of NZ_CP023702.1, from coordinate 4,627,775 downwards.
CCGTGACCATGGCGGAACTGCTGGCGGACCTGTTCACCGAGCGGGACGGCGAGGCGGCGTGAAGTACGCCTTCCGGTTCACCACGGCGGCGCAGCGGCAATTCCGGGCCATCAGCCGGCCGGACGCCATGCGCGTCCTGGCCGCGCTGACCGCACTCGGTGACGACCCGTACCGCCAGGACGCCGACGTCAGGAAACTCACCGGCCCGTCCGGGCTCTACCGGCTGCGGGTCGGAAGCTACCGGATCGCTTATCAGATCAACGATGGCGAACTCGTCATCCTGGTCGTCAAGGTGGGCGACCGGCGGGACGTCCACCGCAACCTGTGACGCCCCGCCCGGCACCCGTATCGCGGGGCACCGCCCCTCAACGTGCCCCGCTCGCCGCGTAATGAGCGATCCCGTCGAGGATGTCGTGCTCGCTGACGACGACCTCGCGTGCCCCGGTCCGTTCCATCACGGCGAGCAGGACGAGCGCTCCCGACGGGATCACGTCGACCCGGCCCGGGTGCATGGCGGGGATCGCCGCCCGCTCCTCGTGCGTCGAGGCGCACAGCCGCCCGGTGATCTCCCGTACCTGCTCCAGGGAGATCCGGGAGTGGTGGATCGCCTCGCTGTCGTACTCCTCCAGCCCGAGCGCGATGGCGGCGATCGTGGTCACCGTCCCGGCCAGGCCGACGAGGGTCTCCGCCTCGGCCAGGGGGACCGTCTCGCCGGCCAGGTCCAGGGCAGCCTCGATGTCCGCCCGGATCGCGGCGAGCCGTTCGGGGGTGGGCGGGTCGATGACCGCCCCGTCCCGGACGAGGTGGCGTTCCGTCATGCGTACACAGCCCACGTCCACGGAACGGGCCGCGCGCACCTCGTCGTCGCCGACCACGAACTCGGTGGAGCCGCCGCCGATGTCGAAGACCAGGTAGGGCCGGGCCAGGCGGTCGTCACCGGCGAGTTCCCTGGTCGCCCCGTCGAAGGAGAGCTGGGCCTCCTGGTCACCGGTGACCACCTCGGGCTCCACGCCCAGGATGTCCCGCACACCTTGGACGAACACCTCGCTGTTCTCGGCGTCCCGGGAGGCCGACGTGGCGACGAACCGGATCCGCTCGGCACCGAGTTCAGCGATCACGGCGGCGTACTCGCGGCAGCGGGCGAAGGTGCGTTCCAGCGCCTCGGGGGCGAGCCGTCCGGTGCGGTCGACGCCCTGCCCGAGCCGGACGACCTCCATCCGGCGGGTCAGTTCGGTGAACCGCCCGGTGGCCGGGTCCACATCGGCGACGAGCAGGCGGATGGAGTTGGTACCGCAGTCGATGGCGGCAACGCGGGTCATGGGGCTGGCTCCTGGGGTGGTACGGGCGCCAGGACGGCACACCGGTGCGCGGACGCCGGGGCCGCGCGGGGACGGGGGACGCGGACGGCCGGGCGGATGCCCCGGCCGTCCGGCACGCTCAGGACTCTCCGGACTCGCCGGACCCGCCGCACGGGGTGACGCAGGGGCCCTTCGCCCACCACTCGGGCAGCATCGCGATGGCCTCGTCCCCCAGCGGGTTCACCCCGGGGCCGGCGGCCAGCGAGTGGCCGACCAGGACGTGCAGGCACTTCACCCGGTCCGGCATGCCTCCGGCGCTGGGGAAGCCCTCCAGCACCTCGATGGCGTCCCGGCGCGCGATGTAGTCCTCGTGCGCCGCCCGGTAGGCCGCCGCCAGCTCCGGATCGGTCCCGAGGCGCTCGGTCATCTCCTTCATGACGCCGTTCGCCTCCAGCGTGCCGATCGCGGAAGCGGCACGCGGGCACGTCAGGTAGTACGTCGTCGGGAACGGGGTGCCGTCCTCCAGACGGGGCTGTGTCTCCACCACGTCCGGGTTGCCGCACGGGCAGCGGTGCGCGATGGCGCGCAGACCGCGCGGCGGCCGCCCGAGCTGCTGCTCGAACGCGGCGATGTCCGCGGCGGTCGGCTCGGTGGGTTCGGTCTGCGGAGGGGGCGTGTCCATGCCTGCCTTGAAAGGTCGTCGTTCGATCAGTGGTGTGTACGGATCCCGGCGCCGCCGTCCGTACGGAGGGCGGGGCGGGGTGGTGCGTGCCGGGGACGGTACGCGAGCGGGCTCACTCGCGGTCCGCGCTGTCGACCCCGTCCCAGAGGTTGGAGTGCCAGGGCTTGCCGTCCCCGTCCCGCCCGCCTTCGCGGGCGGACGCCGCGTCCGGGTCGATCACCGTGTAACCGGTCTCGCCGGGCAGCACGTAGTGCAGGTGCTCGCGGGCCAGACGCCGGATGTAGGCGTCGTCCTTGAGCCGCGCCTTCTCGTCCCTCAGCTCCTCGGTCCGCTCACGGGCCAGACGCGAGAGCCTCTCCTGCTCGGCGATCTGGTCGCGCTGGGAGATGTACTGCCGCATCGGGTACGCCAGGGCGACCACCAGGGAGCAGACGATCAGCGCCAGGAACGCGGCCCGCCCGGTCAGCCGGGAGCGGCGCGCCTGACGGCGGCTCTGGGAGCGGTAGACGCGGGCGGCGGTCTGCTCGCCGAGCAGTCGCAGCCTGGTCGTGGTGGAGAACCGGTCGCGGTCCTTCCCGGCCATCTCTCACGCCTCCCCGTTACGCACGTCCGTCCCCGCACACGGTACGGGACCGAGTGCGGGGACGGACGGAGGCTGCGCCCCCGGGGCTCCCGTCCGGGATCGCCCCGCCGGGCCCGGGGCCCGGCGAAACGGTCCGGGCGAGAGCCCCGGACCGCCGTCAGCCCTCGTGACGGAAGCGCGGGAACGCCGAACGGCCCGCGTAGACCGCGGCGTCGTCGAGGATCTCCTCGATGCGCAGCAGCTGGTTGTACTTGGCGACACGGTCCGAACGGGCCGGGGCGCCGGTCTTGATCTGACCGCAGTTCACGGCGACCGCGAGGTCGGCGATGGTGACGTCCTCGGTCTCGCCGGAACGGTGGGACATCATGCACTTGAAGCCGTTGCGCTGGGCCAGCTCGACGGCGTCCAGAGTCTCGGTCAGCGAACCGATCTGGTTGACCTTGACGAGGAGGGCGTTGGCGGAGCCCTCCTCGATGCCGCGGGAGAGGCGCTCGGGGTTGGTGACGAAGAGGTCGTCACCGACGATCTGCACCTTGGCGCCCAGCTTGTCGGTGATGACCTTCCAGCCGGCCCAGTCGTCCTCGTACAGCGGGTCCTCGATGGAGACCAGCGGGTACGCGGAGACGAGCTCCTCGTAGTACTCGGTCATCTCGGCGGCCGAGCGGGACTTGCCCTCGAACTCGTAGACGCCGTCCTTGTAGAACTCGGACGCGGCGACGTCCAGGGCGAGCGCGATGTCGCGGCCGGGGACGTAGCCGGCCTCCTTGATGGCCTCGATGATGAGGTCGAGGGCGGCGCGGTTGGACTCGAGGTTCGGGGCGAAGCCGCCCTCGTCGCCGAGACCGGTGGACAGGCCCTTGGTCTTCAGGACCTTCTTCAGGGTGTGGTAGATCTCCGCGCCCCAGCGCAGGGCCTCGGAGAAGGACTCGGCGCCGATCGGCGCGATCATGAACTCCTGGATGTCCACGTTGGAGTCGGCGTGCGAGCCGCCGTTCAGGATGTTCATCATCGGAACGGGCAGCAGGTGCGCGTTCGGGCCGCCGAGGTAGCGGAAGAGCGGGAGGTCGGAGGCCTCGGACGCGGCGTGCGCCACGGCCAGCGAGACGCCGAGGATGGCGTTGGCGCCGAGCGAGCCCTTGTTCTCGGTCGCGTCCAGGTCGAACATCGCCTGGTCGATGAGGCGCTGCTCGGTGGCGTCGTAACCGACGAGCTCCGGACCGATCTGCTCGATCACGGCGAGGACGGCCTTCTCGACGCCCTTGCCCTGGTAGCGGTTGGGGTCGCCGTCACGGAGCTCGATGGCCTCGAACGCACCCGTGGAAGCACCGGACGGAACGGCAGCACGACCCGTGCTGCCGTCGTCGAGACCAACCTCGACCTCGACCGTGGGGTTCCCCCGGGAGTCGAGGATTTCCCTGGCTACGACGACGTCGATGGACGGCACGAGGCATCTCCTTCTGGGATCTGACACTGGTTGTCCAGGGTCACGGTGGCCTAGCGACACGAGCCTAACCGGCCCGGCCCGCTGCGTCGGCCGACCGCCCGTCCCCTGGGACGAAAAAGGTCTCAAGCACCCGCATTACGGGCGTTTCTTCAGAAATTTACTGGCAGGTAACTACAACTGTTGAACACTCACCCCCCAGGAGGCCGTTCCGGCGGCGCCCCGAAAGCCCTTCCGGGAAGCCCCCGGCACGCCGCCGGCCCGGCGCACAGGGGGGTGGGTGCGCCGGGCCGGGTGGCCGTCCGGGGAGGAGGATCCCGGACTACTTCAGGTGGAGCTGCTGACCCGGGAAGATCAGGTCGGCGTCCTTGACGATGTCGTCGTTCAGCTCGAACAGCTTCTCCCAGCCGCCCTTGACGTCCTTCGCACCGGCGATCTTGCTGAGGGTGTCGCCGGTCTTCACCTCGTACTCGCCGTCACCCTTCTGGACCTTCTCACCGGTGGGGGTGGTGACGGTCTCCTCGGGAGCGGTGCGCTTCTCGCTGCGGGTGGCGGGCTGCTCGGCCTCGCGCTCCGGTGCGGCCTGCGGGTCGGTGTCGCCGTTCGCGGCGGCACCGGTGTCGACGCCGGGGTCGACACCGTCGTTCGTCAGACCGCCGGCTCCGGCGCACGCCCAGGCGCCCGGCCCCTGGAGGTCGAGGAGCTTCTCGGCGGTGGCTATCTGCTGTTCCTTGGTGGCCAGGTCGGCCCGCGCGGCGTACTGCGTGCCGCCGGCGGCGGCCCAGCTGGACTGCGAGAACTGCAGGCCGCCGTAGTAGCCGTTGCCGGTGTTGATGGACCAGTTGCCACCGGACTCGCACTGCGCGACGGCGTCCCAGGTCTCGACGGACGCGGCGGAGGCGCCGGTGGCACCCATCAGCGGGACGGCGACGGCGGCACCGGCGACACCGGCCATCGTGGCGATGCGGACGGCCCTGGAGGTACGACGGTGCTTGCCCTTGTTCGAAAGCAGCATGGTTCTCCTCACCGACGCCTACGAGGTGAGCTGTCGGGTTCGGGCTGTGAGCTGCCCGGTCGCCCGCACTGGCGAGCGACTTCACCCCGAGCCGGTCCGACCGTCTTCCCGACGGTCCGCTCCGGCACCTACCTGGGTCCCCCGCTCCTGCCTACGGCGCATGACGCGTCTGTTCCCTTCGGCCGACGGCAGGATTCGGCGTGACGGTCGAAGGTGCCCGCGGTGCGAGCGGCTCCGACCGTAAACACACCCAACCCCGACATTCAAAGCTGGACATAACGCGCAATCAGCACGTACCGAAGGGGGGCAGGGGATTATTTCCGCAGGTCGGAGCCGATACGGACGGACCGGACGGGCGAGGCCCGCCGCGAACAGCAAAGAGACCCATGTCTCACTTACGCATAAGTGGACATAGGCCCCTTAACTACCCTTGTTTTCGGGGTGTTTTCCCGTTTTGATCAGTGGCCGGAGGCGGTCTTCCCGCCGGCCGCCCCGGCGGTCGCGTCCCCGGCCGCCGTGTCATCGCCGGCCGCCGTGCCGCCGGCCGCTCCGGTGCCCGCGGCCGCCAGGTCGAGGTCCTGGCCCGGGAGGATCAGGTCCGGGTCGGAGCCGACCTCGCCCCTGTTGGCCTCGTAGAGGGCCGTCCAGCCGCCGGGCACGTCCTGGGCGCCCGCGATCGACCAGAGGTTGTCGCCCTCGCGGACCGTGTAGGTGCCGTCCGCGCCGGAGTCCTCGCGCGCGCCAGAGTCGCCGCGGGAGGCGTGCCGGCCGGTATCGCGTCCCGCGTCCGCCCCCGTCCCCGTACCCGCCTCGGGAGCGGGCGCGCCGCGGTGCTTCCCGCCTCCGGTGCGGCCGGGGCTCTGGGACGCCTCGGGCTCGGGGGCGGTGGAGGGTGACGCCGAGGGCGCGGATCCGCCGGAGTCCCCGGGGGTCTCCTTCCCTCCGGGCGTGCCCGCCTTCCCCTTCCGTCCGCCGTCGTCCGCCGCGCCGGCGTCGGCCGCGGGGTCCTTCGCCCCGTCCCCCGCACCGCCCTCGGCGTCGTCCTCCGCGGCGCCGGACACCTCGTCCGCCGTGTCCTCGTCCGTCTCGCGCGTCGTCTCCCCGGTGGATCCGGTGGATCCGGGCAGGGAGGTGTCCGCCGGGTCGCCGCCCGGGTCCACGCCCGGCAGCCCTCCGTCGAGCACCAGCCCGGAGACCACCGCGCAACTGGCCCACGCCTGCGGACCCTGGTCGTCCAGCACCTTCTCGGCGACCGCTATCTGCTGCGAGCGGCTGGCGAGGTCGGCGCGGGGCGCGTACACCGTGCCCCCGTACGACTTCCAGGTGTCCTGGGACAGCTGGAGGCCGCCGTAGCGGCCGTTGCCGAGGTCGGCGCTCCACATGCCGCCGCTCTCGCACTCGGCCACCCGGTCCCAGGTGGATGCCTCGGCCGCGTTCGCGCCGGTGGCGCCGAGCAGTGGGATGGCGATCGCCGATCCCGTCACGCCTGCGGTGACGACGATGGCCGGTGCCTGGCGAGGGCGGCGGTGTCTGCCGTTCGCGGAGCCCATGGGATTGCCTTCCGTGTGACTGACAGGTGACTGGAGAGTCGAACGGTGAACCTAGCGGGACTCGAACGGGTGTCACAAGTCGATGCAGCGGAGATCACGCGAAAGTCACAGAATTGACGGGGCGTCACTTTCTTCGGTCCGGCCCGGTGCCCCGAACTCCACCGGAAGGGTGCGCAGCCCCCGCATGATGAGCCCGCCGCGCCACCGCAGATCAGCTGTCCCCACGGCGAGCCGCAGATCGGGGAGGCGCGTCAGCAGGGTCGCCAGCGCGGTCCTGCCCTCCAGCCGGGCGAGCGGCGCGCCGAGGCAGTAGTGGATGCCGTGCCCGTATCCGAGGTGCTGGTTGTCACTTCGCGCGAGGTCCAGGACGTCCGGCTCGGGGAAGCGCGCGGGGTCCCGGTCCGCGGCGGCCAGCACCACGAGCACGGGGTCCCCCGCGGCGATGTCCTGCCCGCCCAGCGTCAGGGGGACCGTCGCGTAGCGCCAGGTGGCGAGTTCCACCGGTCCGTCGTAGCGGAGCAGTTCCTCGATGCCGGTCTCCAGCAGCTCCGTCCCGCCCTCCGCGAGGGAGCGCTGAAGGCGCTCCCGCTGCTCCGGTTCGCGCAGCAGGGCGTGAATGCCGTTGCCGATCAGGTTGACGGTCGTCTCGAAGCCCGCGAAGAGGAGGATGAAGGCCATCGCGGCGGCCTCGTTCTCGGTGAGGTGCTCGCCGTGGTCGCTCGCCCGGATCAGGTCGGAGATCAGGTCGTCGCCCGGGTTCTCCCGTTTCCGGTGGATCAGTTCGGCGAGGTAGCCGCGCATCTTCTTCACCGACCGGGCCACCCCGCCGCGCGGTCCGCCGCCGTGGCGGATCATCATGCCCGCCCAGTCCCGGAAGTCGTCCTGGTCCTCGCGCGGCACCCCGAGCAGGTCGCAGATGGCGTAGATGGGGAGCGGGAAGGCGAACTCGTGGATGAGATCGGCCTCACCCCTGTCCGCGAAGCCGTCGATGAGCCGGTCCGTCAGCTCCTGTACGCGGGGCGCGAACGCCGCGACCCGGCGCGGGGTGAACGCCTTCGTCACCAGCCGGCGCAGCCGGGTGTGGTCGGGCGGGTCGATGTTCAGCAGATGCGTCATCAGCTCCGCCTTGCGCTCCCCCGGGATGCCCGTCTTCCCCTTGGCGTTCGCCGTCCCCGCGTGGTGGGCGGGGTTCTTGGAGAGCCTGCTGTCCGCGAGGGCCTGCCGGGCGTCCGCGTACCGGGTCACCAGCCATGCCTCGACGCCGCTGGGCAGTGTGGTGCGGTGCACGGGGCTGTGCTCGCGGAGCCAGGCGTAGGCGGGGTAGGGATCGGTGGCGAACTCCCAGGTGAAGAGTTCGGGGGCGGGGCGGGCGGGGCAGTCGTTCACCCCACGACGTTATCCGGGACCCCTTCCGGGGCTCCGCCCGGCCGGGTGCCGGAGGTCCGGCCAGGGCCCCGTCCTGCCGGGTGCCCGGCGTCCGCCCAGGGCTCTCCGCCCGGGTGCCGGGGGTCCGGCCGGTCCGGGCGCCGGGGGACCGGCCGACGGGTCGGGGCCGGTCCGGGGCCCGGCCGGCGGGTCAGGGCCGGGGGCCGGGCTCCGGGCTGCCGGGCGCCGTGTCCCCGGCTCCGGACCCCCGGGCGGGGCCCAGGCCCTCCGCCGCGCGGATCGCGTCCCGGTAGGTGCGCGCGGCGGCCCGCAGTGCCGCCTCGGGGTCGGTGCCCTCCTCCTCGGCGCGCACGGCGAGTGCCAGCAGCCGGTGGCCGACAGAGCCGTCGCCGGGCAGCGGGACGTCGAGACCGGCCTGCCGGACCCGGCTGCCCAGCTTCGCCGCCAGCGCCAGTCCGGGCTGCCCGACCGGCACCCCGTCGGTGACCGATTCCCGCTGCTTCTCGACCGCCTTCGTACGCAGCCAGTGCGCGTGGACGTCCTCCGGGGTCTCGGCGGTCTCGTCGCCGAAGACATGGGGGTGGCGGTGGATCAGCTTGTCCACGAGAGCCGCCGCGACGTCGTCCACGGAGAACGGCTCGTCCGGGTCCTCCTGGGCGATCCGGGCGTGGAAGACGACCTGGAGGAGGACGTCCCCCAGCTCCTCGCGCAGCTCCTCGCGGTCGCCCTCCTCGATGGCCTCGACGAGTTCGTACGCCTCCTCGATGGCGTATTTGGCGAGGCCCCGGTGCGTCTTCCGCGAGGTCCACGGGCACTCCCGGCGGACCCGGTCCATGACCTGGACCAGGTCCAGGAGGCGGGCGCCCGGCAGGTCGTACGAACCGGGCAGCAGTTCCAGGTCGGGCATCCGCACCCGGCCGGACCCGCCGAGCCGGGCCAGGCCGTCGGTGAGCGGCCGGTTGCCCTCGCCGCCCACCAGCACCACCACGGTCCGGCCGCCGGCGCAGTCGTCGACGAGCTCCTCGGCCGTCGGCGCGGCCTGCTCCACGGTGACGCCCGCCTCGCGCAGATACGGCAGCTGCGGGTGGTCCGGCTCGGCGCACAGCACCCGGTCCGCGGCGTGCAGTGTCCGCCAGGCGGGCCAGGACAGCAGTCCGGGCGCGACCCGGTGGCTGGCGGTGAGCAGGACGACGCGGCCGGGATCTTCAGCGTTCACACACCGAACCTACCGCGCGCCGTCCGGGCTCCGGGCCCGCGGCCGGTCCGGCCGCCGCGGTCAGGCGCCGGTCTCGGGCCCCTGCTGCGGGGAGCGCGTGACCTGCTTGATCCAGGGGGAGGCGTAGGTGCTGAGCTGGACCTTCTGGTCGTCCCAGGCGCCGTAGCGCGGGTTGATGTCGATGTCCAGGGCCTTCGACGCGTCGGTGAGCGCCTTCGTGACGGTCTGCTGGCCCTCGGGGCTCTGGACGTCGGCACCGAGCGCCAGGGCCAGCTTCTGGAGCTGGATCCGGGTGCGCAGGTCCTGCTCGATCTGGTCCGGGGCCAGCCAGAACTGCTCCAGCATGGCGGTCCGCATCCCCTCGTCGCCGCCGGCCTGCGCGGCGGTGGCACTGCGGGCCTGCTGGATCTCCTTGCGGCTGACGCTCACCCCGGCGTCCTCGGAGGCGCGGTCCAGGACCCGGGCGAAGACCGTGCTGTGCAGCTTGGCCCGGGTGAGCTGGCCGGACTCCTTCACGAGTTTCCCGGACTGCCCCGACTCCTCCTGGGCGCCGCGTACGTCGGCGACCTGCGCCTGGATCGCGGACATCTCGATACGGTCGCCGCCGACGACGGCCGCGGCCCCTGGGTGCGCCTCACTGCCGCAGGCGGAGAGCAGCGGTGCCGCGAGGAGCGTTGCGGCGGTGACGGCGAGCGCGGTGCGACGACGGCGGTGCAAAGGAGCCTCCCGGGGAGAGTTTGTGCATCGGTGCACAAGCCTTGCGTTGATCGATGTTAGGCAGTGGAGGTGGCTGGGGCCACCGGTTCGACCAACGATTCGCGAGGAGTTGGGGATGCGGGGGCCCGCCGCCCGCCCCCGGAGGGCCGCGGTCCGGGGTCAGCCGCCCCGGACGTGCTGCTGGTGGCTGAGCTGTCTGCGCAGCTCGGCGGGGAGCGGGTGGTGCGGGCCGTACGTCCGCTCCGCGTCGTACAGCAGCGCCTGCAACTGGGCGCGTCCCGCCGCGTGGTCGCCGACCGCGAGCAGCAGATGGCCGATGCGGTGGCGGATGTCGAAGGCGCGGCCCGGGACGGAGGCGGGGGCCACGTAGGTGTTCTCGTAGTACGGGAGGACCGCGCGGTACTCGGCGAGCGCGGCGGCGGCCTCGCCCAGCTGCTCCAGGCACAGGGCGGCGTCGTAACGGAACTGCAGGGCCTGGGTGTCGGCCGGGCCGGACTCCGTGGCGCGGTCGTCGGCGAGGCGGCGCAGTTCGGGCAGGGCGCGGCGGTACTGGCCGTCGTCCATCAGGGTGGCCGCGTACTGCTTGCGCAGGATCCGGACGACCGGGGAGTGCTCGCCGTGCTCGGCCGCGGCGGCCGGGAGGAGGTCGCCGAGGATGTCGACGGCCTGGGTGATCCGGCCTTCGCCCAGCAGCCGCTTGACCTCGTCGACCGCCTTCGCGACGTCCCTCCGGGCGGGCGGGGCGGGCGCCTGCTGCCGGGGGAGGGCGGCGGGCGCCGGGGCCGCGGACGGCATGGGGGGCAGCGCGGCGGCCCGGTCCGGCCACGGCGCCTGCGGCCGCAGGAAGGGCCTGGTCGGGTCGAGGGGGCCGGCCGGCGAACCGTGTACGGGCAGCAGCGGGCGCAGCGCCTCGTACACCTCCTGCGCGGAGGCCGGGCGGTGCTGCGGGTCCTTCGCGAGCAGCCGCAGCACGAGGTGCTCCAGGGCCTCGGGGATCTCGGGGCGGCGGCCGCGGACGGGGACGGGCGGCTCGTAGAGGTGGCGGTGCAGCACCCCGAGGGCGGTGGAGCCGGCGAACGGCACGTCACCGCTGAGCAGTTCGTGCAGCAGCACACCGAGCGCGTACAGGTCGGTGTACGGGCCGACGGCGCCGCCCATCGCCTGCTCGGGGGCCATGTAGGCCGGGGAGCCGATCGGCGAACCGGTGTGCGTCAGGCGCGTGGTGTCGGAGTCCAGCACGGAGGCCACACCCAGGTCGAGGACGGTGACGGTGCCGTCCGGCCGGACCATGACGTTGCGCGGCTTCAGGTCGCGGTGGACGATCGGCACCGCGTGGACGGCGGAGAGCACGGCGCAGAGCTGGGCGGCGACCGCGACGGCCCAGGGCCACGGGTAGGGGTCGTGCTCGGCCAGGTGGTCGGCGAGGTCGGCGCCCTCGACGTACTGCATGACGAGGTAGAGGTCGTCGTCGTCGTCGCCCGCGTCGTGGACGGTGACCAGCCCGGGGTGGTCGACCTGGGCGGTGACCCGGCACTCCCGGACGAACCTGCGGCGCACCTCGTCGGCGGCCTCACCGGCGGACGGTCCGGCGACCCGGTCCGGGCGCAGCAGTTTCACCGCCACCCGGCGGTCCAGCCGCTGGTCGTACGCCGTCCAGACCTGGCCCATCCCGCCCTGTCCGAGCAGGGTCGCCAGTTCGTAGCGCCCGGCGATGACACGCCCGTTCACCTGTCGCCGCCCTCCTTGCGGAGGTAGTCGCTCAGCTCGTCCAGCTCGGCCCGCACCTGGTCCAGGCGCTGGGGCGGGTAGGGGGTGACGGGGCGGGGCGGCGGGGCGGGCGCGGGGACGGCCCGCGGGGGCGGGGCGGGGGCGGCCGGCGGGTAGCCGTGGCCGGGGACGGTGACCGCGCTGTGGCCCTGCGGAGGGAGGGGACCGGGGTACGCCACCGGGGCGGGGAGGCCGCGCCGGACCGCGAAGTGCCGGATCTCCGCCCAGAGGTAGTAGGTGACGGTGCCGCCCACGGAGCAGAACATCCAGCCGAGGAAGAGGAGGGCCTGGCCGTCCGTCAGCTCCGGCTGGTCCTCGGGGATGGTGAACATGTAGGCGAGCATCGCCGTGTTGAGCGCGATCACCACCGCCATCAGCACCCAGTCCAGCGCCCTGCGGGTGACGAGGGCCAGCCGCAGCAGGGACGCCCACGAGGCGAACCCGCAGCTCATGAGCGTCAGCAGCACGAAGATCACCCGCAGCGCGACCAGCGTCCTCGGCGGCGGGGTGTACGCCGGTGGCCGCTGCGGCGGGTAGCCGTAGCCGTGCATGTGCCGCTCCTGGGGGAACCGAAGGCCGGAGGTGTGCAGTGAGCGTATACACCGACACGGACAACCGGCTCACGGTTGTGCGCAACCGTTGTGCTTCCCGTCACGTCACTCCGGGGCGACCGTGCCGTCCGTGAGCCCGTCGTACATCCCCTGGACCAGCTGTCCGCCGAGCCGGCCCGCGGTGCGCAGGGCGTCCTCGAACTCCGCGAGGGCCCGGAAACGGGCGCCGTAACCACGCTGTTCGGCCAGCGGGAGCCGGGGCAGCTGGAGCCGGCGGGCGTCCAGCCGGGCCGAGGTCGAGGCGTAGCTGCTGGCCTGCCGGTTGTTGGCGGTGCCGCGCAGGAACCCGGCGAGGAACCAGGGGTCGAGGGCGGCCGGGTCGGGGCGCAGCAACTGGAGGTTGCGGCCGAGCACGGCCCCGGCGGTGGCCTCGTCGACGACCCGGGCGACCGGCGCGGCACCGAGGACGGGCACCACGACGTCGCCCGCCTCCAGCAGGAGCGGTTCGTCGTCCGGGGCGGCCGGGCCGGTGGCGGTGCCGCTGGGCGGGGTGCCGCCGAGGACGTCGTGCTCGGTCAGGACGGGGGCGGCGGCGCTGCCCGCACCGGTGCCGGTGCGCAGGTGCAGGGCGCCGGAGCGGGCGAGTTCGCCGACCGTGGTGAGGGTGCGCCGGGACGGGCGGCGGGGTGCGGGGGGCGGCGGGGTGAGGCGGGCGGTCAGCTTCAGGGTGGCGTCCAGCCGGTCGCGCACCCGGCCGAGTTCGCCGGCGCCGCCTCCGGTGGCCGGGGAGGGCAGATGGCGGGCCGGCGCGAGGTCGACGTCGTCGTCGAGCAGTTCGATGACGGGCACCGCCCGGCTGGTCCCGGGGCGGTCGGCGGCCGGACCGGCGGGGGCGGCGTCCGTGGTGCTCCGGTCGAACGCCTGCCATGCCTCGACCGCGGCGGCCCTCACGGCACCCCAGTCGATCCGGTCGCGCCCGCCGGCCGCCGGTCCGCCCGCTCCGGCCGCCGGATCGGGTGTCCGGGCCGTGTCCACGACGAGGAGGTCGGGCGCGGGACGGTCCCCCGCCCCGGGCTTGCGGAGCACCCAGAGGTGGAGCGGGATGCCGTACGGGGGCGCGGCGCCGGCCGGGAGCGCGACGACGGCGCGCAGGGCCCCGCGGCGCAGCAGGTCGGCCCGGATCCGGCGGCCGGAGCGGCGGGAGGCCGCGGCCGGCGGCATCAGCAGGACGGCGGTGCCTCCCTCGCGCAGCCGGGCCAGCGCGTGCTGGACCCAGGCGAGTTCGGACTCGGTGCGGGCGGGGAGTCCGTACTCCCAGCGCGGGTCGTAGGCCAGGTCCTCGTGGCCCCAGTTGCGCTCGTTGAACGGCGGGTGGCAGAGCACCACGTCCACGGCGAGCCGGGGGAAGGCGTCGTACCGCAGGGTGTCGCCGGCCCGTACGTCGATCACGCCCCGGCCGTCGTCCCCCCCGGGGGCCCCGGGCGTCCCGGCCGCTCCGGACGCGCTTTTGGAGCGGAGGGCGAGGCGGAGCGCGGTGAGCGCGGCGAGGTCGGGGTCGGCCTCCTGCCCGTACAGGGCCGCGGGCCCGGCGACCGCGCGCAGCAGGGCACCCGTCCCGGCGGCGGGGTCGAGGACCGTGCGGGCGGGCCGGCGGGCGGCCCCGCGGGCGGGCCCGCCCGCGGGCCCGTCCTCCTTCGCCAGGGCCGCCATCAGGGCGGCGAGGTCGGGCGGGGTGAGCGTGTACTGGCGGGGGTTGGCGTCGAGCTGGCGGACGAAGAGGAACTCGAACGCCCGGTGGGCCCCCGCCTCCGCCGCCAGTTCGGCGGTGGACCGCAGCAGGGGGACGGAGGGCAGCAGTCCGGCCGGGCCGGGGGTGTGGACGGCACGCGCGGTGCCGAGGCGCCTGGTGAGGACCTCGTCCAGGGCGCCCGGCAGGTCCTCGGCCATCCGCGCGTCCGGCCCCGCGGCGATCTCCAGCCACGCGGCGGGCCTGTCCCGGACGAGCAGCAGGGCGCAGCCCGCGTGGATCAGCGCGGTGACGGCACCGGCCGGATGGCCGGCCAGCTGCTGCCAGACCCGTTCACGCAGCGGTACCTCGGCCAGCTTGCCCTGGTCCCGCAGCCACTGCTCGACCTCGGGGAGGGAGAAGGACGGACTGGTGTCGGTGCCGCCGACGGGCCGGGGGAAGTCGGGGTGACGCCGGCGCCAGTTGCTGACGGCCGCGCGGCCCACGCCCGCGAGCCGGGCGATCCCCGCCGCGGTCACCTCTGCCGAGTTCTCGGGCACCGACTGCCTCCCCAGTAGATCCGTCGTGCCGGTGAGCATACCGACTGATGGCGGCGCAACGGTTCACAACGACAACTCGACCGTTCAACGTGAACCGTGTTGACTCGATTCACAAGCTCTGGTGTGATTGACCCGTCGCCGCAGCATGCGGTGGTCGAATCCGCTCACATGTTTTTGTTCTTCGCCGGAGGGCGCACCCATGTCCCAGTACACGCAGCAGCCGCAGCCCCAGCAGCCCTACAGCCCCGCCCAGGCCCCCGGGGTACGTCCGGCCCGCAACGGGCTCGGTATCGCCGCTCTCGTCCTGGGGCTCATCGGCGCCGTCTCGGGCCTGATCCCCCTGCTCTTCTGGCTGGCCGGCGTCCTCGGCCTCATCGCCCTGGTCCTGGGCCTGGCCGGCCGGGGCCGCGTCAAGCGCGGCGAGGCCACCAACAAGGGGGTGACCACCTTCGGTGCCGTCCTCGGCCTCGTCTCCCTGGTCCTCGCGGTCGTCGGCGCGGTCATCACGTTCAAGGCCGTGGGCGACGCGGTGGAGGAGATCGACAAGGAGCTGTCGGGCAGTTCGGCCTCGGTGGTACCGGGTGACGGGAAGGCCGCGCAGGACGACGCGCCGAAGGACGGGGGCGGGACGGACGCCGGCACCCTGGCGGGCGGTGACACGGCCGCGTACGACGACGGCCTGGAGGTCACGGTCGGCAAGGCCGCCGCGTACACGCCCGACGAGTTCGCCATCGGCCACACCGAGGGCGACAAGGCGTACACGGTCGAGGTCGTCATCGAGAACAAGTCGGAGGAGAAGTTCGACACCGCGCTCGCCACGGTGAACGCCCGGGCCGGCTCCGACGGCGTGGAGGCGGAGCAGATCTTCGACGGCACGATCGGTGAAGGCTTCACCGGCACGGTGCTGCCGGGCAAGAAGGCCACGGTGAAGTTCGCCTTCGACGCCCCCGCGGACGCCAAGAACCTGACCGTCGAGGTCAGCCCGGGCTTCGAGTGGGACGCCAGCCAGTGGGACGTGAAGCTCTGACGGGCCGCCCCGGGGCGGCTCCCGCCCCGGAACGGGAGCCGTTCCGGGGCGGGAGCCGCCCCCGACAGGTCCGTTGCGTCGGATCCGGTGCGTCAGATCCGTTACGTCAGATCCGGTGCCGGACCCACACGTTCGGCTCGACGTACACCGCGTGGCCGTGGCGGAGGGAGCAGTGCACCGGGACGAGAGCCCCCGGCACCCGGACCGGCCCCTCCGTGTCGAACGGCAGCCCCGTCCACTCCCGCCACCGGGCGAGGGAACCGCTCACCGTCATCGAGACCGGCGCCACCGAGTCGACCACCCCGCCCGCCCGGACGTGGACGCGCAGCCAGGGGTCGGCGGGCAGCCCGTCCCCGGGCCGGGTCCGCCGGGCGTACTCCTCCATCGGCACCGTGGGCTCGGCGTGCTTCGCGCTCGGCCGGACCGGGGCGACCAGTTCCCCGAATCCCAGCCGCCGGGTGTTCTCCCGCATCGCGGCGACCATCCGCCCGGAGATCCCCTGTCCCAGACGTCCGGCCGCCACCGTGATCTCGATCGCGCTGACGGTGTCCGGGGTCCGGCCGTGCCGCAGGTCGGAGAAGGCCCACAACAGCACCTGGTCCCACCCGCCTTCGGGCAGTCCGCCCCGCCCCTTCGCGCCGAGGGCGAACGGCACGCTGTACCCCCGGGCCGCGACGGCGCCCCGCGGATCGGTGGCGACGAGTACGAATTCGGGGAACTCCACCGCTATCCGGGGGAAGTTGGCCCAGCCGACCAGGTCCTCCAGCACGAACCGGGGCCAGGTGTCGGGCATCTCGTCGAGCGCGCCGGCGAGCTCGGGCCGCTCGGCGAGGGTGGTGATCTCCAGGTCCATGCCGTCACGGTAGGCAGCGCCCGCGTCCACCCGCCAGCCTGTTTCCGCCCTCAGGCCACCGAGGTGACGATGGCCGCCCACACCGGCCAGAGCGTGAGCACCGCCCCCGCCGTCCAGTACGTGCCGGGCGCGAGCGAGACCCTGGGCCGCACCCAGTCGTTGGCGAGCCACCAGATGATCCCGAAGACCGCCACCACCGGCACGACGATCACCAGCCACAGCGTCATGCCGTCGTTCTCGGTCGGCTCACGGGAGGTCAGGCCGGCGTCCGCGAGCGGCCCGTTCGCCAGGTAGTACCAGATCAGGAACAACGGCACGACCGCCGGAATCCCGAGCAGCAGGTTGATCCCCGCGGCTGTCAGCCGCCACTTCCACATGCGCCCCAGTATTCACAACCGTCCCACGGGCCCCTCAACGGGACGGCGCCTCGGTCGGAGCACCACCGGCCGGCAGTTTCCGGTCCGGACAGCCGGACAGCACCTTCCGCATGGCGTCCCGCTCGGCGGCGGTCACCCACAGCCCGTACTTCGCCTTCACCGCCACCTGTCCCGCCACGTACACGCAGCGGTACCCCTTGTTGGGCGGCAGCCAGGTCGCGGTGTCGCCGTCGCCCTTGCGGCGGTTGGCGGACGAGTCGGCGGCCACCAGATTGAGCGGGTCGTTGGCGAAGGCCCGCCGCTTCCCGGCGCTCCACTGCCGGGCGCCCTTCTGCCACGCGTCGGACAGGGCGACGAGATGGTCTATGTCCACCTTGCTGCGGCCCCGCCGGAACACGATCCGGGTACCGGTGTACGGGTCGGGGTCCAGGACCCCGCTGAGCACCTTGCAGCCGTCCGCGTCCCGCTTCACGTCGTCCAGCTGTTCCGCCAGGACGTCGTCGCGTGTTCCGCAGCCGTTGCGGTCGGTGTCCGCCCAGGCGGACCCGAACGCGCTCCGCTCGTACCCGGTGCGCGGCGCCCTGCCCTTCACCGGGAGCTCCTCCACCGCCCGGAGTGCCGTGCCCCCGGCGGCCGTACGCGCCGGCTCCGGCGCGGGCGGACCGGTCAGGGCGTCGCACCCGGTCAGCGCGAGTGTGCCCGCCAGGGCCAGCGGCACCAGCGGGAGGAGGCGGGAAGGGCGGCGTACGGCGGAAGGAGGCGTCACAGCGGACCAGCGTAGGCGCAGGGGCCGCGGCCACCGGAGGGGCCGTGCCCGGGACCCGTCCGGGCCCGCCCTCACACCTTGCCGATGCCCAGCGTCGTCTCGGACGGCAGGAGCCCGGAACCGATCGCCTCCACCCACAGCGGCCCCAGCAGCTCCACGAGCCGCTCACGCCCTTCCGCGCCCAGCGCCTCCCAGGGGCCCGCCGCGGCTTCGTCCGTCCGCCGCTCCACCTCCGCCCGCAGCGCCCGCCCGGCCGGTGTGGCCGAGCCGTCCGCCTCCACCAGCCCCCTGGCGGCCAGCCGCTCGCGGGCCGCCGCCCATTCCGCCGCGCTCCACCCCCGGCTCGCGAACACCCCGGGCGGGGCCGCGCCGACCGCCGCGAAGGACACCAGTGACTCCACCGGGTCCAGCCCCGCAGCGCCCAGCGCCGCGATGTGGCCGTCTCCCCGGTGCTCGCGCAGCACCGTGGCGGCCTGCCAGAGCACCAGGTGCGGCGCGTCGGGCCAGGGCAGCACCGCGTTGGCCCCGGCGAGCGGCCGGCCGGTGACGTCCGCCGCCCCGGCGGCCCGGCGGGCCAGGGCGGCGGCCTCGGCGAACTCCGCACCGCCCACCCGGTCACCGAACAGCGCCCGGTACGCCCGGTCCACCGCCCGTGTACGGGCCGCGAGAACGGCGTCCGGCGCGGCGACGGACCAGGCGGCCGGGACATGGGTGCCGACCATGACCGGGCTGAAGCTGTGGAACGCGGCCGTGACCTCGTCCGCCCCCACCGCCCCCAGCGGTGCCGCCCGCCACGCGAAGTAGCCGGGCCAGCGGCCGTCCGTGGCGTACCCGAGGGCGGCGGCCTCCTCGGTCACCTCCGGCGCGTAGTAGAAAACGGCGTGCAGCGGCTCCAGCAGGTGCCACATCCGGCGTACGTTCCCCAGCTCGTCGGCCATGTCAGGCCCCCCGTCTCCCCGCATCTTGTCACCGTCTAGATCTCTGCCCAGCATGTGGCCGCGCCTGCGGACTTGTCAATGACTAGATGTGTCGTACGGTTACGTCCATGCCAGGCGAACGCACCTACCACCACGGCGACCTGCGACGGGCCGTCCTGACCGCCGCCCTCGACGTCATCGCGGCCGACGGCCCCGACGCCCTGTCCCTGCGCGACCTGGCCCGCCGGGCCGGCGTCTCGCACGCCGCGCCGGCCCACCACTTCAAGGACCGCACCGGTCTGCTCACCGCCGTCGCCGCCGAGGGCTACGCGCTCTTCGCCGACGCCCTGGCCAAGGCCCCCGGCCTCCAGGAACGGGGCGTGGCCTACGTACGGTTCGCCTCCACGCACCCCGCGCACTTCCAGGTGATGTTCCGCCCGGAGCTCCACCGTGCCGACGACCCCGCCCTGCTCGCCGCCAGGGCCCGCGCCACCGAGGCGCTGCGCTCCGGTGTCGACGGGCTGCCCGAAGCGGCCCGGGGTGAGGACGCCCGCCTGGCCGGCGTCGCCGCCTGGTCCCTCGCCCACGGCTTCGCCACCCTGCTGCTCAGCGGCAACCTGTCCGGCGCCCTGGAGGGCCGGGCCCCGGAGGACGCCTTCCGCACCCTCGCCGGACTGGTCTTCGCCCGCGGGGCGGGCGGCGACGCGCAGCCGGCCGCGCCGCCGCCCCGCCCGGCGGCCCCTACGGACGGGCGTACGGCCGGGTCATGATCTCCATGTTGTGCCCGTCCGGGTCCTCGAAGTAGGCACCCCGGCCGCCGAAGAGACTGTCGGTCCGGCCGGGTTCGGTGTGACCGGGGTCGGCGTAGTAGGTGACCCCGACCGCCTCCAGGCGGGCGACCGCGGCGTCGAACCGGTCCTCGGGCACGAGGAACGCGTAGTGCTGGGACTGGATCGGCTCGGTGCGCTTCTCGTAGTAGTCGAGCGTCACGCCGTTGCCCAGGTCGACGGGCAGGAACGGTCCGAAGGGGGCACCGACCTCCAGGCCCAGGATCACGGCGATGAACTCGGCCGACAGACGGCGGTCCGACGCGTACACGGCGGTGTGGTCCAGCCGGACGGTGTCCGATGGTGTGAGCGCGCGCGAGCGCTGCTGGTCGTACGACATACGGGGATGTGTCTCCGGTTCCTGGGATCCGCTGGGAAGCGCCCCGTACGGGCGCCGAAGGGGAGGGAGGGAAGCGGAGGAACGGCGGGGCTCTCGCCCGCCCCGGGCTCACGCCGGGGCCGGGTGCCCCACTCGTGTGTGGCCCATGGCCGACCCGGCAGTCACCCGGCCGAGCCTAGGGGTTGTCCGCCCGACGCGACAAGGCCGGGCGCCGCCGCCCGCGGCGTCCGGAAGGACACCCCGGGCGGCGGGACGGGCAGCGGAGGCCGGCGGGACGGGCAGCGGGGCCCGGCGGGACGGACAGCGGCAGGGCCGCGCCCTACGAACCCAGGATCGTCGTCAGGAACTCCCCGGTCCACGCCAGGAGTTCACGGCCGACCACCGGCTTCCCGCCGATCCTGCCCGCCGTCGGGCGCGGGACGAGGATCTGGTGGGCGGACTGCTTGATGACCGCCTTCGGGTGCAGCCGCTTCAGCCGCAGCTCCTGCGACTCGCGCAACTCCACCGGCGCGAAGCGGATGTTCGGGCCCTGGAGCACGATCTCGCCCACCCCGCAGGCCCGCGCCAGCATCCGCAGACCCGCCACCAGCAGCAGGTTCTCCACCGGCTCGGGCAGCTTGCCGTAGCGGTCGGTCAGCTCCTCCCGTACCGCGCGGATGTCCTCCTCGCTGTTGGCCGAGGCGATCGACCGGTACGCCTGGAGGCGCAGCCGCTCACCGGGGGCGTAGTCGTGCGGGACGTGCGCGTCGACCGGGAGCTCGATCTTGACCTCCAGCGGCGGCTCCTCCTCCACCCCGCCGTCCACCGCCGCCCGGTAGTCGGCGACCGCCTCACCGACCATCCGGATGTACAGGTCGAAGCCGACGCCCGCGATGTGCCCGGACTGCTCGCCGCCGAGCAGGTTGCCCGCCCCGCGGATCTCCAGGTCCTTCATCGCCACGTACATGCCCGCGCCCATCTCCGTGTGCTGGGCGATCGTCGCGAGGCGTTCGTGCGCGGTCTCGGTGAGCGGCTTCTCCGGCGGGTACAGGAAGTAGGCGTACCCCCGGTCCCGGCCGCGGCCGACCCGCCCGCGCAGCTGGTGCAGCTGGGAGAGGCCGAAGTTGTCGCCGCGCTCCACGATCAGCGTGTTGGCGTTGGAGATGTCGATGCCGGACTCGACGATCGTCGTGGAGACCAGCACGTCGAACTTCTTCTCCCAGAAGTCGACGACGACCTGTTCCAGCGCGCCCTCGCCCATCTGCCCGTGCGCCGTCGCGATCCGCGCCTCCGGGACGATCTCCCGCAGCCTGGCCGCCGCCCGGTCGATCGACTCCACCCGGTTGTGGATGTAGAACACCTGGCCCTCACGCAGGAGTTCACGCCGCACCGCCGCGCCGATCTGCTTCTGCTCGTACGGCCCGACGAAGGTCAGGACCGGGTGCCGCTCCTCCGGCGGGGTGGTGATCGTCGACATCTCGCGGATGCCGGTGACCGCCATCTCCAGGGTGCGCGGGATCGGTGTCGCCGACATCGTCAGGACGTCGACGTTGGCGCGGAGCTTCTTCAGCTGCTCCTTGTGCTCGACACCGAAGCGCTGCTCCTCGTCGACGATGACCAGGCCCAGGTCCTTGAACTTCGTCTCCGACGAGAACAGCCGGTGCGTCCCGATGACCAGGTCGACCGAGCCGTCCCTCAGCCCCTCCAGCGTCGCCTTCGACTCGGTGTCGGACTGGAACCGGCTCAGTGCCCGCACATTGACCGGGAACTGGGCGTACCGCTCGGTGAACGTGCCGTAGTGCTGCTGGACCAGCAGTGTCGTCGGGACGAGCACGGCGACCTGCTTGCCGTCCTGGACCGCCTTGAACGCGGCGCGCACCGCGATCTCCGTCTTGCCGTAGCCGACGTCGCCGCAGATCAGCCGGTCCATCGGGACCGACTTCTCCATGTCCTCCTTGACCTCGGCGATCGTGGACAGCTGGTCGGGCGTCTCCGCGTACGGGAAGGCGTCCTCCAGTTCCCGCTGCCAGGGGGTGTCCGGGGCGAAGGGGTGCCCGGGGGCCGCCATCCGCGCCGAGTACAGCTTGATCAGGTCGGCGGCGATCTCCTTGACCGCCTTCTTCGCCCGCTGCTTCGTCTTCGTCCAGTCCGCGCCGCCCAGCCGGTGCAGGGTGGGCGCCTCCCCGCCGACGTACTTGGTGACCTGTTCCAGCTGGTCGGTCGGGATGTACAGCCGGTCGCCGGGCTGGCCGCGCTTGGCGGGGGCGTACTCCACGAGGAGGTACTCGCGGGTCGCGCCCTGCACGGTCCGCTGGACCATCTCGATGTACCGGCCGACCCCGTGCTGCTCGTGCACGATGTAGTCGCCCGATTCGAGGGTCAGCGGGTCGACCGACTTGCGCCGGCGGGCCGGCATCCGCCCCAGGTCCTTGCTGGCGGTGCGCTGCCCCGTCAGATCGGTCTCGGTCAGCACCGCCAGTTTCAGGCCCGGGTCCACGAACCCGTGGTCCAGCGCCGCGCACGCCACGTGCACCAGCGACGGTTCGATCCCGGTCAGCACCTGGTCGACCCGGGCCGCGATCCCCTCGCCGCCCAGCACCCCGGCGATCCTCGACGCCGTGCCGTGCCCCTCGGTGACGTACACCGTGCGCCAGCCGTCGGCCAGCCAGCCCTTGGTGTCGGCCAGCGCCCGCGCGGTGTCGCCCCGGTAGGTCTCCGGAGCGCGCATCCCCAGCTTCAGGGTGTCCTCGTCGGTGTCCTCGTCGTCCGCGGCGAACGGGGACGCGGTCCACCACATCATCCCCAGTTCACGGGCCCGCTCCCGGACGTCCGCGATGCCCCGCAGCGACGCCGCCCCGACGTCGATCGGCGCCTCGCCGCCGCCCGCCGTGGCCGCCCAGGACGCCTGGAGGAACTCCTGGCTGGTGGCGACCAGGTCGGCCGCCCGGGTCCGCACCCGCTCCGGGTCGCAGACCAGCGCCATGGCCCCCTCCGGCAGGACGTCCAGCAGCAGCTCCATCTCGTCGACCAGGACCGGCGCGAGGGACTCCATGCCGTCGACCGCGATGCCCTCGGCGATCTTTCCGAGCAGCTCCCCCAGCTCGGGATGGGCCTCGGCCAGTGCCGCCGCGCGCCGCCGCACGTCCTCGGTCAGCAGCAGCTCACGGCAGGGCGGGGCCCACAGCCCGTGCTCGGCGACCTCCAGCGACCGCTGGTCGGCGATCTTGAAGTAGCGGATCTCCTCGACGTCGTCGCCCCAGAACTCCACCCGCAGGGGGTGCTCCTCGGTCGGCGGGAAGACGTCCAGGATCCCGCCGCGCACGGCGAACTCGCCGCGCTTCTCGACCAGCTCGACCCGGGCGTACGCGGCCGCCGCGAGCGCGTCCACGACCTCGTTCAGGTCCGCGCTCTGCCCACTGCTCAGCGCCACCGGCTCCAGATCGCCGAGCCCCTTGACCTGCGGCTGGAGCACCGAGCGGACCGGTGCGACGACGACCGAGACCGGACCGGTCTCCGGGTCGTCCGGGCGCGGGTGCGTCAGCCGCCGCAGCACCGCCAGGCGCCGCCCCACGGTGTCCGAGCGGGGTGACAGCCGCTCGTGCGGCAGGGTCTCCCAGGACGGGTACTCCGCGACCGTGTCCGGCGGCAGCAGCGTCCGCAGCGCGGCCGCCAGGTCCTCCGCCTCGCGGCCCGTCGCGGTGACCGCGAGGACCGGCCGCCCGGCCTCCCGGGCCAGGGCGGCCACCACGAAGGGGCGGGCGGCCGGCGGGCCGACCAGGTCGACGTGGGCCCGGTGGCCGTCGGACGCGGCCTTCACCGCTTCCGAGAGCGCCGGATCGGTGACGACGACGTCCAGCAGACCGTGCAGGCTCATGAAGGTTTCCGTCCGGTGTGGCGAGTGAGCAACGCGAAGGGCCCGACACGTGGAACGGGCCGGGGGTTCCCAGCCTACGACGCCGGTGTGTCACCCGCGCGAGGGAACGTCGCCGCCCGGACAGCGGTACCGTCCGGGCGGTGTCCCGACGCGAGCGGCCCCGGGACGTTTGGAGGAACGTCCCGGGGCCGGCCCGGCCATCCTAAGGGCTGCCCCGCCGGGGGCGGCGGAGCGGTCTCACGGCATCCGCCTCACCCGTCGGTGGCGATCGCGTTCAGGACGTTCATCCGGCCCGCCCGGAAGGCCGGGACCAGCGCGGCGAACAGTCCGACGAAGGCCGAGGCGACGAACACGGTGAGGATCGTCGGCCACGGGATCTCCAGGACGCCCAGGCCCTCCAGGGCCAGCAGCTTCTGGGCGGACGTCCCCCAGCCCATCCCCAGCCCGAGGCCCAGCAGCGCGCCGAACAGGGCGATGACCACGGATTCCAGCCGGATCATCCGGCGCAGCTGGCGCCGGGAGAGGCCGATCGCCCGCATCAGGCCGATCTCACGGGTCCGCTCGACCACCGAGAGGGCCAGGGTGTTCACCACGCCCAGCACCGCGACGATGATCGCCAGGGCCAGCAGGCCGTACACGATGTTCAGCAGCTGGCCGATCTGGTCCTTCAGGTCCTGCTTGAAGTCGGCCTGATTCTGCACCTTGTACTGCGGGTAGGGGGCGAGCGCCTCCTGGAGGGCCTCGTACGCCTCCTTCTCCTTGCCGTCCACGGCGGAGGCGAACATGATCATGTCCGCCGGCAGGTCCTCCGCGGACACGTACCGTCCGGCGGTCGCGGTGCTGATGTACATCGCGCCCTGGTCCACGCTGGTGTCGTCCGAGGTGATCGCGGCGACCTCCAGCTCCGCCGTCCTCCCTGCCTCGAAGGCGACGGTGATCCTGTCCCCCGCCTCGATCCCGTGCGCGGCGGCGTAGTCCGAGCCGACCGACATCGCGTTCTCGCCGTACGCCTTCGCCAGGTCACCGGCGACGGTCTCGCGCCGCAGGTCCTTCGGGTACGTCGGGTCGGCGGCGGTGACGTGCTCCTCCCCCGAGGAGCCGTCGGGGTTGGTGAGCTTCGCCTTGAGGACCTTGTAGTGGGTGACGTACTCGACGGACGGGACCTCCTCGATCGCCTCCGCGGCCTGCGGCACGATCAGCTGGCCGGTGCCCGACTGGACGATGAAGTCGGTACCGACCGACTTGTCCAGCTCGTCGGTGGCCGAGGCGACCATCGAGGAGCCGACGACCGACAGGCACGCCACCAGCGCGAGGCCGATCATCAGCGCGGCACCCGTCGCCCCGGTGCGCCGGGGGTTGCGCAGCGCGTTGCGTTCCGCGAGCCGTCCGACCGGTCCGAACAGCCTGAGCACGACGACGCTCAGCGCCCGTACGACGATCCCGGCGAGCAGCGGGCCGATCACGATGAAGCCGATCAGGGTGAGGACCACGCCCAGGCCGAGGTAGAGCGAGCCCTCGCCCGCCTCGTCGGCCCGCGCCGTCGCCCAGAGCCCGGCGGCGCCGGCCCCGGTGAGGACCAGGCCGATACCGGCCCTGACCCAGCCGGACCTGGCGTCCGCGGGGGTCCCGGCGTCCCGCAGGGCCGCCATCGGGGAGACCTTCCCGGCCCGGCGCGCCGGGATGTAGGCGGCGAGGACGGTCACCACGACACCGAGCACCAGGCCGGTCACCGGGGTCGTCCAGGCGACGGTGAGGTCCTCGGTGGACAGCTCCATGCCCATGGCGCCCATCATCTTCATCAGCCCGACGGCGAGCCCGACCCCGGCGCCCACCCCGAGGACCGACCCGACGACGCCGAGGAGTACCGCCTCGACCAGCACCGACCGGTTGACCTGCTTGCGGCTGGACCCGATCGCCCGCATCAGGCCGATCTCACGGGTCCGCTGGGCCACCAGCATCGAGAAGGTGTTGACGATCAGGAAGATGCCGACGAGGAAGGCGATCCCGGCGAAGCCGAGCATCGCGTACTTCATCACGTCCAGGAAGGAGCCCATGGAGTCCTTGTTGGCCTCGGCCGCCTCCTTCTGCGTCTGCAGCTTGTACGTGCCGGCGCCGCCGAGGGCGGAGGCGACGTCCTCCTTCAGCCGGTCGTCCCCGACACCCGGCCGGGCGGTGACGTTGACGTGGGTGAACAGGCCGGCCCCGCCGAGCAGTTCCTCCTGCGCGGTGGCGGTGTCGAAGAACACGGCCGCGGCACCGGGGTTGGTCACGGTGAACGTGGCGATGCCGCTGATCTTCGCCCGGATTTCACCGGTGACCGCGACGGTGCGCAGTTCGTCGCCCAGTTCCAGGCGGTGCTTCTCGGCGGTGTCGGCGTCGACCATGACCTCGGTGGGCCCGCGCGGGGCGTGGCCGGAGGTGATCTCCATCGAACGCAGGTCGTTGCGCGTCCAGTTGCCGGCGATCGTCGGGGCACCGGTCTCGGAGCCCATGTTCTCGTTGTGGCGGTCGACGACGGTGACGGACATGCTCATCACGCCGCCTTCGGCGTCCTGCACCCCGTCGGCCTTCTTCACCTGCTCGACGACCGAGGCGGGAAGGGTCGCGGGCCGGCCGTTCCCGGGCAGTTCGTCGGCCTCGCCGGCCGCCTTCGGGCTGACGGTGACGTCGGAGGACGCCACCGCGAAGAGCTTGTCGAACGTGGTGTTCATCGTGTCGGTGAAGACGAGCGTCCCGCAGACGAACGCCACCGACAGCAGGACGGCGACGGCCGACAGCGCCATCCGCCCCTTGTGCGCGAGGAAGTTGCGCACGGAGGTCTTCCAGACGGTCATGACGTCCGCCCGCGCGCGTCGAAGTCCTTCATGCGGTCCAGGACCTGCTCGGCCGTCGGGTCACGCATCTCGTCGACGATCGATCCGTCGGCGAGGTAGAGCACCCGGTCCGCGTAGGAGGCGGCCACCGGGTCGTGGGTGACCATGACGATGGTCTGGCCGAGCTCGTCGACCGACTTGCGGAGGAAGGACAGCACCTCGGCACCGGCCCGCGAGTCCAGGTTCCCGGTGGGCTCGTCACCGAAGATGATCTCGGGGCGGGCGGCCAGCGCCCGGGCCACCGCGACCCGCTGCTGCTGACCGCCGGAGAGCTGGGTGGGCCGGTGCTTCAGACGCCCGGCGAGGCCCACGGTCTCCACGACCTGGTCCAGCCAGCCGGCGTCCGGCCTGCGGCCCGCGATGTCCATCGGCAGGGTGATGTTCTCCAGCGCGTTCAGCGTCGGCAGCAGGTTGAACGCCTGGAAGATGAAACCGATCCGGTCCCGGCGCAGCTGTGTGAGCTTCTTGTCCTTCAGCCCGGTGATCTCGGTGTCGGCGAGGTGGATCTGCCCGGAGGTCACGGTGTCCAGGCCGGCCAGGCAGTGCATCAGCGTCGACTTGCCGGACCCCGACGGCCCCATGATCGCCGTGAACTCGCCGCGGGCGATGTCCACATCGACGTGGTCGAGCGCCACGACCCGGGTCTCCCCCGCCCCGTACGCCTTGACGACCTGCCGCGCTCGTGCGGCGACGGCCGTAAGCCCTCCAGTGTCCCCGTGCCTGGGAATGGTCACAGCCGTTGTCACGGTAAGTCTCCTATGTCGGTCAGTGCCTGGACGTCTCGGTGTACGTTCCGAGTCTTGTCCGCGAGGGGGGTCCGGCGCGCTGGTGCCCGGCGCAGTCTTCCGGTGGGGTTTTCCCCACCCGGTCCGCTGTGGTCAGCCGCACCGGCGGTGCGGGAGCGCGTTGCGGCGCGTGAACACGTTGCGGTGTAAGAACACGTTAAGGAACGCGGCCGCCCCGGCACGTCCTCCGCCGGGAGGAACGCCCCCCGGGGCGGAATACGGCAACTCCCCTAGGGGTCCGGGCTCCTGGAGACGGTCCTGAGTAGGGGGTCTCAGCCACCGGTCCTCCGTACCCGCCGCGCCGCCCGCGGTGAGACAGTGACCCCCGGAAAGTGCGTGCACAGTGAAGGAAGTCCTGTGGGGGGCGGCATGAACAGTGCGGACGACACAGCCGGTACGAGCGGCGCCGCCGGCACAGCCGGTACGAGCGGCACCGGCGAAGCGGGCGGGGCGGGCGGGACGAGCGGCGCCGGCGGCGGGCCGCCGGGCGGCGGCACCCCGCCGGACGCCTCCCCCGCCCCGGCCCCGGACGGCACCACCGCGCCCGCGCCCGGCCCCGACGGCACGGCCGCGACGGCGCCCGGACGCGACGGCACCCGGACGGCCCGGGCCACCCCGGCGACCCGCGCGGCCCCGGCGGCCCCGGCGGCCCCGACAGACGACCGCGACCGCCGCCGGCCCGTCGCCGCCGCACTCATGCTCGTCATGGGACTCGCCGCGATCGACGGCACCATCGTCGCCACCGCGGTCCCGCAGATCGTCGGCGACCTCGGCGGGTTCGCCGTGTTCTCCTGGCTGTTCTCCGGCTACCTCCTCGCCGTCACCGTCACCCTGCCCGTCTACGGGAAGCTCTCCGACACCTTCGGCCGCAAGCCCGTCCTCCTCGCGGGCATCGTCCTCTTCCTCGCCGGCTCCCTGCTCTGCGCCGCCGCCTGGAACATGGCCGCCCTGATCGCGTTCCGGGTCGTCCAGGGCCTCGGCGGCGGCGCCCTCCAGGGCACCGTGCAGACCATCGCCGCAGACCTCTACCCCCTGAAGGAACGCCCCAGGATCCAGGCCCGGCTGTCCACCGTCTGGGCCGGCTCGGCCGTCGCCGGGCCCGCCGTCGGCGGCCTCCTCGCCGCCTACGCCGACTGGCGCTGGATCTTCCTCATCAACCTGCCGATCGGGGCCTTCGCCCTCTGGCTGGTACTGCGCCACCTCCACGAACCCGCCCGCTCCCGCACCACCCCGCGCCCCCGCGTCGACTGGGCGGGCGCACTCGCCGTGTTCGCCACCGGAGCGCTGGTGCTGACCACGCTCGTGCAGGGCGGGGTCGCCTGGCCCTGGCTGTCCGCCCCCTCCCTCGCCCTGATCGGCGCGAGCCTCGCACTGGCCGCCCTGACCGTCCTCATCGAACGGCGCGCCGCCGAACCCGTCATACCCGGCTGGGTCTGGCGCCGCCGCACCATCGCCTCGGTCAACCTCGCCCTCGGCGCGATGGGCCTGCTGATGATCGCGCCCACCGTCTTCCTGCCGACCTACGCGCAGTCGGTACTCGGACTCGGCCCGATCGCCGCCGGCTTCGTCCTCTCCGTCATGACCCTCAGCTGGCCCGTCTCCGCCGCCCTCGCCGACCGCGTCTACAACCGCATCGGCTTCCGCCGCACCGCGATCACCGGAATGACCGGCGCCCTGCTCGTGCTGCTCGCCTTCCCGCTGCTGCCCTACCCCGGCTCCGCCTGGCACCCCGCCCTGCTGATGCTGCTGCTGGGCGCCGCCCTCGGCCTCTTCCAGCTCCCGCTGATCGTGGGCGTCCAGTCCACGGTCGGCTGGTCCGAGCGGGGCACCACGACGGCTTCCGTACTCTTCTGCCGCCAGGTCGGCCAGAGCCTGGGCGCCGCGCTCTTCGGGGCGGTCGCCAACACCGCGCTCGCGGCCCGGCTCACCGACGCACCCGTCCCCGGGCTGCCCGGGGACCTCGACGGCGTCTCCCACGCCCTGGAGGATCCCGCGGCGCTGACCGGCGCCGCGACCGACCATCTGCGCCGCGCCGTCGACACGGCCGTCGACCACGTCTTCACCGGCGCGGCCGTGGCGGCCGTACTGGCGCTCCTGGTCCTGGTGTTCATGGCGCCGCGCCGCTTCCCCGTCCTGGCCGAGCACGAGGACACCACCCCGGCCGCCGCGGACTGAACCGGCCGCCGGTGCCGGCCGGGCGGCCCGGTCCGCCCGTGCCCGGCCACCGGACCGGCCCCCGGGCGCGCGGCCTACGGCTGGTCCGGGAGCCGGGTCCAGAAGTGGTCGACGATCTCCTCCAGGTAGCGCCGCCCGTCCTCGCCGGAGGCGGTGGTGCCGCCGGCCCGGCTGAGCGTGGCCGTCATCAGGGCCTGGTACTCGTGGTACATGGCGTCCAGGGGCCCGTGCAGCTGCTTGCGCTCCATCGAGATGAGTCTGGCCACGGCCCGGACGTGGGCCTGCCACCGGGTGGTGACCGCCTCGGTGAGGAGGCGGGCGAGTTCGCCCTCCAGACCGGTGACGGCGATGAAGTCCCGCGGGGGCAGCTGGAGGAGGGCGCCCAGCTTCGCGGACTGCCTCTTGTCACCGGTCCACCGGCCCGTCTCCTCCATGTGGTGGTAGGCGTCGAGGCGCAGGCCCGTACCGCGGGCGACGTCCTCCGCCGGGATCCCGCGGGCGATGCGGTGCTCACGCAAGGTGCGCGGGCGGCCCATGAGTTCGCTGGGATGACACCACAGGGCACCCGCGAGGGCCGCGACCTCGCCCGCGTCGGGCAGGGCCGTGCCGCGTTCCCACGCCTCGACGTGCTCGGGCGTGACATGGGCCGTCCCGAAGGAGGCCCGCATGCCGTAGGCGACGTGACCGGGGGCCATCCCGAGCTTTTCACGCAGGGCCCGGGCAGCGCGCGCGTTGAAGGGGAGCGGTGGATGCACGCACAGAGAGTAGGGGGCCCGTCACCCGGAAATCCATGGCCGATGTCGTGCCCATGGCGGTTTGGCGGGATAGGTCACCACCGTTTCCGTAGGAACCGACAGAAGGTTTTCGGGCATCAACTGTCTTGTAAAACACGCCAGTTGCAGGAGCGGCTCCGGCACGTATGATCCGCTCGCAAGGCGCCGCCCGCCCGTACCCCGGGCAGCCCGTCACCCGCACCGGGCAACGGCGACCCCCCTTCCCCCGATCATCTGCAGGCCCAGGAGACGCAGTCATGCACCCCAGCAAGACCAGCCCGGCCGATACCCCGCCGACCGAACCCGGCGGCGCCCTCGACCGGTTCTTCCACATCAGGGAACGCGGATCGACCTACGGCCGGGAGATACGCGGCGGGTTCGCCACCTTCTTCACCATGGCGTACATCCTCGTGCTCAACCCGATCATCCTCGGCAGCGCGAAGGACAAGTTCGGCGAGCAGCTCGACCCGGTCCAGCTCGTCACCGCCACCGCGCTCGTCGCCGCGGTGATGACCCTGATCATGGGGGTCGGCGGCAACCTCCCGCTCGCCCTGGCCGCCGGCCTGGGCATCAACGCCATCGTCGCCTACCAGGTCGCCCCCCTGATGGCCTGGGACGAGGCCATGGGCCTCATCGTGCTCGAAGGCCTGCTGATCTGCGTCCTGGTGGCGACCGGCCTGCGCCAGGCGATCATGCACGCCATCCCTCAGGCACTCAAGCAGGCCATCAGCGTCGGCATCGGCCTGTTCATCGCCTTCATCGGCTTCGTCGACGCCGGGTTCGTCACCCGCATCCCGGACGCGGCGAACTCCACCGTCCCCGTCCAGCTCGGCACCGGCGCCCTCACCGGCTGGCCCATGCTGGTCTTCTGCCTCGGCGTACTCGTGACCGTCGTCCTGCTCGCCCGCAAGGTCAAGGGCGCCATCCTCATCAGCATCGTCCTGATGACCGTCCTCGCCATCGCCGTCAACGCGATCGCCGACGTCAGGACCTGGGGCCTGACCGCCCCCTCGATGCCCGACAACCCCGTCGCCGCCCCCGACTTCGGACTGCTGGGCCAGTTCGACCTGTTCGGCTCCTTCGGGCAGATCAGTGTCCTGACCGTCGTCCTGCTCATCTTCACGCTCATCCTGTCGGACTTCTTCGACACGATGGGCACCGTCGTCGGCGTCACCGCCGAAGCCGGCCTCCTGGACGAACGCGGCCAGGTCCCGGGGCTCGGCCGCGTCCTGCTGATCGACGGCGCGGCGGCCGTCGCCGGCGGCGCCGCCTCGGCCTCCTCCGCCACCACCTACATCGAGTCCGCCGCCGGCGTCGGCGAAGGCGCCCGCACCGGCTTCGCCAACCTCGTCACCGGCGGCCTCTTCGCCCTGGCCCTCTTCTTCACCCCGGTCCTCACCATCGTCCCGATGCAGGCCGCGTCCCCCGCCCTCGTCGCGGTCGGATTCCTGATGATGACCCAGGTCAAGCACATCGACTGGGACCGCTACGAACTCGCCGTCCCCGCCTTCCTCACCATCGTCGTCATGCCGTTCACCTACTCCATCACCAACGGCATCGGCGCCGGCTTCATCGCCTACGTCGTCATCAAGGCATGCCTGGGCAAGGCCCGGGAAGTCCACTGGCTGCTCTGGGGCACCGCGGTGCTCTTCCTCGTCTACTTCGCGATCGACCCGCTGGAACAGCTCCTCGGCATCAAGTAGCGGGCACCGCACCACGGACAGGACCGCCGCCGGGGTGGAGACCCCCCCCCACCACCGGGCCCACCCCGGCGACGGCCCACCCCGCACCCGTAACCCTCCGCACCGGAACCGGCCGGGCCGGGACCCTCCGCACCGGGGCCCTCCGCACCGGGACCGGCCGGAGCGGAACCAGCCGGAACCGCGAGGCCGCCCCTCAGCTCCCGGTGGCCGCCGTACGCCCCGTCAACGCCGCCAGCGACGCCCGCACATGCGCCATGTGCGCCTGCACCTCCTCGCGGGCCTCCTCGTGCTCACGCAACACCCGCTCCGTCTCCCGGACCACCCGCTCCTGAGCCATCCGCGCCCGCGACAGCAACTCCTCCGCCCGCGCCTGCGCGTCCTCCTGACCGTGCCGGGCGGACTCCTCCGCCTCCGCGAGCCGCCGCCGCGCCTTCTCCAGCAACGCCTCCCCCCGCGCCTCCAGCTCCGCCTCACGCGCCACGGCCGCCGCCTCCGCGGCCTCGAACTCCGCCCGGGCCGCCTTGTCCCTCTCCGCGTGCTCCTGCTCCTGGTGCGCCAGGACACCCGCCGTACGCCGACGGGTCCCGGCCATCTCCGACTCCGCGGCCTCACGGACCCGGGCAGCCTCCTCACGCGCCTCCCGCACCAGCGCCCCGGCCGCCTCCTCCGCCTCGGCGAGCCGCGCCTCCGCCCGCGCCCCGGCGGCCGCCCGCACCGACTCCGCCTCCGCCCGCGCCGCCTCCCGGACCCCCCGGCCCTCCTCCTCGGCCTCGTCCCGCCACGCCTGCGCCTCCTTCGAGGCCGCGCCCCGGACCGCCTCCGCCTCCGCCTCGGCAAGCGCCAGGATCCGCTGGGCCCGCTCCCCCAGCTCCGCGTACGTCGGCGCCACCAGCGACGCCACCACCTCGCGCAGCCGCGCCGACTCCGCCGCCAGCTCCTCCTCCAGCGCCGTCAGCCGCGCCAGCAGCGCCAGCGCCTCGTCCCGCTCCCCCACCAGAGCCGCCGCGACCCGGTCCACCTGCTCCGGACGGTAACCACGCCCCCGCACCCCGACGAAGCCGTACGCGGACACCGGTCCACCACTCATCCCTGAAGCCTCTTCCCGCTCTCGGACGCCCGACCACCAAGCAATACGTCAAGGATGCGGCAATTGATGCCGGAAGTCGGAATCGATCAACCACAAACAAGACGGAAGCGACCGGCATCACAGAAGGAACAAAAAAGGAAACGCCCGGACCCCACAGGGCCCGGGCGCCACGCCCAGCGGATTCCAAGACGGGTCAGATCACAACAGCCCGTCCCACATCTGCTCCAGCAGAACCGACCACCAGCTCTCCGGCGACGCCAGCGCCGCCGCGTCCAGAGCCGCCAACTGCGCCTGGAAATCGACTGTCCAACGGCCCGCCTGCTCCGGATTCAGCCCGTACCGCAGCCGCCACATCCGGCCCAGCAACGCCATCGACCGCACGAACTCCGGCAGCCCCGTGTTCACGAACTGCGGCGGCACCGGCTGACCACCCGGACCCGCCTCCACCGGCACCGCCACGATGTTCGCCGTGCCGTACTGCACACAGATCGCCCGGCCGAAGTCCGAACCCATCACCAGATACGAACCCGCGTCCGAGGCCGGCCGCACCTGACGCTGCGCCGCCAGCTCACCCAGCGTCGGCACCACCGGGTTCCCCGGCTGCGCCCAGAAGAACGGCCCGAAGTCAGCGGGCAGACCCGCCCACACCAGGGTCCGCGCCACCGTCTCGGGCACACCCTGCCGCGACACCGCACGCTGATCGAAACGGAGCACGCCCTGCGGGCCGAACGCCCCCAGCATCTCCTCCGCCAACGCCTCCGGCGGAATCGCCGGAGCAGGAGCCACCTGCGGCAACGGCGCCCGCACCGGCGCAGGCCGGGCCGGACCGTCCGCCACCTGGTGCAGCTCACCCTGATGCGTCAGCAACGCCCGCACACCCTGCTGCCGGCTCGCGTGGTCCGTCCCGTACGGAGCCACGCTCGTGATCCGCACCTGCGGCCACATCTCCCGGATCATCCGCGCACAGTACGCACCCGGCAGCTCACAGGACTCCAGCTCCGTGTGCAGCTCGATGACCTGCTGCGGCGGCACGTTCATCGCCCGCAGCTCATGCAGCATCTGCCACTCCGGATGCGGCGTACCCGGCGCGGAACGGCGGATCAGCTGCTGCTCGCTGCCGTCCGGCGCGCGGTACCGCAGCACCGCCTGATACCCCGGACCCACCGTCGGCTGCCCGGACGGCTGCTGCGGATAGCCGTACGCCCCCGGAGGCGGCGGCGTGTGCACACCGGCGGGCGGCGGCGCGGGCGGACCCGACGGCGCACCCGGCGCACCGGGCGGGCCGGGAGGGCCCGGAGGCTGCGGCGCGGCGGGGCCGGGCGGACCCGCCAGCATCGTCGCGGCATGGTGCACCCCGCCACCGGGCGGCGGCGTCGAACCGGGAGGAGGCGGAGGCGTACCCGGCGCACCCGGAGGCGCGGGCACACCCGGGGCGCCCGGCGGGCCCGGAGGCTGCGGCGCGGCGGGCCCGCCCGGGCTCGCGTCGGCGAACATCGTCGCCGCCTGATGCACCCCGCCACCGGGCGGCGGAGGGGTCGGACCGGGAGGAGCCGGAGGCACACCCGGCGCACCCGGAGGCGCGGGCACACCCGGCCCGCCGGGCGGCGGGCCCAGCTGCGACACCATCTGCGTCGGCACGTAGTTCCCGGCCGGAGCACCGGGCGCACCCGGCCCCGGGGGCGGCGGAGGAGCGGCACCGGGCCGCGCCCCGGGCGTACCGGGAGCCCCCGGCGGCGGCGGAGTCGTCGGACCCGCACCCCGCGCTCCACGCGGCGGCACGACCGCCTTGCTGGTCGCCGCGTCCGCGATGTCACCCGGACCGGCGGCCGGCCCGGGACCCGCGCCACCCGGCGCCCCGGGGCCCGCCGGAGCCGGAGCCCCCGGACCCGCGGAAGCCGCAGCCCCCTGCCCCTGCTGCGGTCCGAGCCCCGGAACCACCGCGGTCGGCGGCAGCTGGCTCCCGCCCGACATCAGCGCCGTCGGCGCGTCCGCCGACACCCGCGAAGGAGGCGTCCCGTCGTCGTCCGAACCCGACAGCGGCGGCGCGAACACCGTCGCGGGCAGCGGCACCCCGCCCTCGTCCGACCCGGCATTCGTATCCGTACCCGCCCACGGGGTACTCCCGGCCGGCACACCGTCC
Organism: Streptomyces nitrosporeus; assembly: GCF_008704555.1. Lineage (NCBI taxonomy): Bacteria > Bacillati > Actinomycetota > Actinomycetes > Kitasatosporales > Streptomycetaceae > Streptomyces > Streptomyces nitrosporeus. Next base: position 4,592,787 of record NZ_CP023702.1, on the reverse strand, counting down.
GACGCCGTCGGCTCATGAGCGCCGCCGGCCTCCGGCCACGCCGGCCCGTCCGCGTCCACCGGCCCCGGACCGGCCGGAGCCGCCGGCGCGGAAGGAACCGCAGGAGCGGCAGACGCCGCGGGCGCGGAAGCAGAAGAAGGCGCGGCGGAGACATCGGAAGCCACCGGGGCCGAGGACCCGGCGGACGACGACGCGGACGACGCCGAGGACGCCCCCTCCGGCCCCCCGGCCCCCTCACCGATCCCCAGCTTGTCCGCCGCCTCCTGGAGCCACTCCGGCGGAGTCAGCAGAAACGACGTCTGGTTCAGGTCGATACGCTGCGGCCGCTCCGGAGCAGCCGGAGCCACGACATCCGCCCCGTACTCCTCCTCGTACCGCCGGATCACCTCACCCACCGGCAGCCCCGGCCACAACGTGGCCTCACCACTGTCCCGGGCGATCACCAGCCGCTGCGACCCGCCGTCCGAAACCGGACCCTCCGCCCGGTCCTCGGCCCACACCACAAAACCCAGCTCGAACTCACGGACCCGCACCTCACGGTGCTGATAAGCGGGCACATCACCGTTGACCCACTCGTCCGCCCGCTCCTGCGCCTGCGCGAACGTCACCATCCCGCGCTCACCCCTCCACCGGAACGGCCCGCGCGAAGCCACCGTCCACCATCAGGTTCGCCACCGTCTCCAGCTCCGGCGGATTCCCCGCCAACCGCTGCAGGAACACGTCGAAATCCGCACCACACGGCAACAGGAGCCGCTCCGCCCGCTCCTGGACCGACCAGCCGTCCCGGTCCCGCGCGTCGTCGTACACGCAGAACCACACCGACCCCACATCACCGCCCCGCACCTTCACAGCGACGATCCCGCCCTGGGCGAAAGCCACACCCAGGTAGTCCTTGGTGAAGTGATCCCGCAGACACTTGTTCACATAAACAAGATCGTTCACAGCCGCTTCCTCACGCACCGTGAAGAACGGCTGGTCCACCAGCAGACCCAGCTCCGCGTCCAGCGCCGCACCCACCGGCGCCGAACCCCCCGCCGCCTTCAGGAACGACCGGTACGCACCCGGAAGCCGGTACCCCAGATCCTCCTCGACCCCCAGGACCTGCTGCTCACTCACCGCCACCGCACCCTTCGGCAGACGGAAATGAACCGGCCGGGTCTCCTGCAACGGCCGCGTACCCCGCCGCTCCTGGTCCACCGAAGCCGTCGCCAGACCACCGTGATGACGCAACAACGCCTTCACCTCGACCGGCACCAGCTCCATCCGCCGGCTGCCCGCCACGTGATGCCACGTCCAGCCGTGCGGCGTCGCCACCGGCGAGACCGTGTCCCACAGCTCATGCCCGCTCGCCGCCATCGCCGCGTTCGCCGACACCACATCCGTCAGCCGCAGCTCGTCGACACCGAACCCCGGGGGCGGCTCCGCGATCTCAGCCGCCGCACGCGCGTACGGCGAGAAGACCGGCCGGCCCCCCTCGTCCACGCGCACACCCCTCGGATGACGGGACGCCCTCACCGGATCCGGAAAGTGCACGACCTGCCCGGCATAGGCCGCGTTCGGTGGCGCGGCTTGCTGCCCGAGCCGACCTGTCGTCATGGCGGTTGCCCCCTGCTGCGTCTGGTGTTCCGCACAGCCTAAGCGCTGGCGCAACACCCGCTCCCGCCCACCGGCCAACCCTCACACACCGTCATCACAAGGTGACCGGCACACACCGGAACGGCTCCCCGGGCGCGACACGCCACCCCCATATACCGCCCCAGCTTTCCCACCACCCAGCCCATTTGGCAGGCTGTCCCCCGCAACTCGGGGGATTGCGGGAGGGAAATCCACAACATGTACCCTGCACAAACAGTCACATCCGGAGACCCAAGACTCAGCTGGAGCACCACCGAACCCAGCCGTACACCACACCTCCGCCACCGCCGGGACGGCATCCTCCCCGCCGTGGCCGCAGCCCTGTCCGTACGGGGGGAGACACTCACCTGCACCGCCGGAAAAGGCGACCGGCCCCCCACCCTGCACCCACTCGTCCAGGACTTCCTCGACACCCTCACCAGCAACCAGCGGGAACGCTTCACCGGCCGCTGCCCCGAAGCCATACTCCTCTCACGCCAGCTCACCTCGGCCGACAGCAGCCGCTCCAAACGAGCCCAGCGCAAACCCCTCACCAACGGCGAAGCCCGCCGCGCCCTCAAACACGCCCGCCTCACCGCCCGCCACATCCGCGAGGACGGCGACCCCCTCCACGGCAGCTACGCACCCCCCTGCCGCTCCTGCACCGCGATGCTCGCCCACTTCGGCGTACGCCCCGTCGACCTCACCCCCGGCGCGACCACCACCGAGAAGAGCTGACCCCGCCCATGCGCCGACCCGACAGCCTCCCCGCCCAGCAGGACCGCACCCCCTCCACCCGCTTCCCCGCCCCCGTCGACGCCACCCTCCGCGAAGCCGGCTGGCAGCCAGGACGCTGGAACATCCGCCAGGCCGAGGAGTGGGCCGACACCCTCCGCGCCCACACCTCACCCGCCGGACACCGGCACGCCGTCTTCCCCGCGGCCGTCGAGGCCTGGGCCGAATTCGGCACACTCCACATCACCACCACCACACCCGGCCGGCAGATCGCCCCCTCCCCCCTCCGCATCGACCCCCTCCGCGGACTCCACCTCGCACGCACCCTCAACGACCTCGGACGCGCCCTCGAAACCGAAGTCGCCCCCCTCGGCGAAGAAGGAAACGGCCGAGCCGTCCTCGCCATCGACACCGAAGGACGCGTCTACTCCATCGACCACACCGGCGACTGGTACCTCGGCTCCGACATCGACCGCGCCCTCACCACCCTCATCACCGGAACCCAGCCCACCCGCCTCACCCACACCGGCTGACCCCGCGGCCCCACCCCTGGTCCCGGCCCCGGACCACCCCACCCCGGGTCACACCGCCCCGGGGATCACCCCGCGCTCCCGCCCGGCAGAACCGCCGACACCCTGAACCCGCCCGCGTCCGTCGGCCCCGACACGAACACACCCCCCAGCCCCAGCACCCGCTCCCGCATCCCCACCAGGCCGTTCCCCCCGCTCGGCAGGCCCGCGGCCGCCCCGGCACCGTCCGCCGGACCGTTCTCCACCTGCATCGCCACCTCGTCCCCGCGATGCGCCAGCCGCACCCACGTACGCGCACCCGCCGCATGCTTGTGCACGTTCGTCAACGCCTCCTGCACCACCCGGAACGCCGTCTGCTCCACCTCCGGCGCATACGCGCCCGACTCCCCCTCCACCGACAGCTCCACCGCCATCCCCGCCTCCCTCGACTGCGCCACCAGCGCCTCCACCTCACTCAGCCGAGGACCGTCCTCCGGAGCCGCCGCGGCCACCGCGGCCACCCGCCCCACCTGCGCCAACGGAACCCGGCCGCCCCCCGCGCCCCCCACCGAGGCACCGCTCCGCAGCACCCCCAGCATCTCCCGCAGCTCCGTCAGCGCCTGTCGGCCCATGTCCCCCACCAGAGCCGCGTTCCGCACCGCCTTCTCCGGGTCCTTCCTCGCCACCGCCTGCAACGCCGCCGCGTGCACCACCATCAGGCTCACCCGGTGCGCCACCACGTCGTGCATCTCCCGGGCGATGCGCGTCCGCTCCTCCGTACGCGCCCACTCCGCCCGCTCCTCGGCCCGGTCCGCGAGCAGCGACAGCTCCCGCTCCAGCGAATCCGCCCGCTCCCGCAGGCTCTCCATCAGCCGCCGCCTGGCCCCGATGTACAGACCGGACAGCACCGCCGGCGCCGTCAGCCCCAGCGCCATGAACAGCGACACCAACGGGACGTACCAGTCCTCCGGCCCCGGACCCGCGCCCGCGTACCCGCTCACGCTCTGCCGCAACCGCACGTAACCCACGATGAACGCGCCGACGAACGTCATCCCCGTCAGCACGACCGTGATCCTGCGCGGCACCTCCGAAGCGGCCAGCGTGTACAGCCCCACCAGCCCCATCAGGAAACCCATCTCGGCGGGCGTCGTCGCGATCGACACCAGCACCACCACGATCGGCCACCGCCGGCGCACCAGCAGCACCGAACCCGCCAGCAGCCCGAACACCACCCCGAGCGGCACCGGCAGCCCGGTGTCCCCGGCGAACTCGATCCCCTCCAGCGCGCACTCCAGCGCCGAGACCAGCGCCAGCCCCACGTCCAAGGCGACACCGCGCCGCCGCTCCCACCACCAGTAGCCGCGGGTGGTCGATCCCGCCGCCTCCCGGTCTGCCCCCGTTGCGGTCATGCCGTCCAGCCTACGGGCGCGCGCATCCGCTTTTCCGAAGAGTCCACCAGCACAGACAGTCACCCATCGTCACGCAATAGTGGGTAGATCCCACGACCCGGTGAACCGCCGCCCTTTCAGGGCCGGAAGCCCGCATTCCGGACGAGGGTGTTCGCATGACGAATGCTCCGAGCAGATACGCGGACTTCGAGTCCCTGCGCGAGCAGGCGGTGGCACTGCGGCGGGAAGGGCTCAGCCGGCGCCGGATCCGCGACCGGCTCCGCGTCCACAACAACGACCTCCTCAACCGGCTCCTGGAGGGCGAGCCGCCTCCCGAGTGGACGAAGCGCCCGAACGCGAAGGACGACCTCCGGGCGAAGGCGAGGGAGCTCCGGCTCCAGGGGATGACCTACGACCGGATCCAGGTGGAGCTGGGGTGCTCGAAGAGCTCGATCTCGCTCTGGGTGCGGGACCTGCCGAAGCCGGAGCGCAGCCGAACGGCGGTCGAGCAGGCCCGGCTCGCCGGCAGGAAGCGCTGGGAACACGAACTGGCCCTGCGCGACACGGCGCGGCAACGCACGAAGGCAGCCGCGAAGGCGGAGGTCGGGGCCTTGACCGACCGGGAACTGCTGTTGGTCGGTGCGGCTCTTTACTGGGCGGAAGGAGCCAAGGACAAGGCCTACGACCGTCGCGAGACCGTCGCTTTCGTCAACAGTGACCCCGGGGTGGTCGAGGTGTACCTCGCGTGGCTGGACCTGCTCGGCATCGCCCGGGACGACCTGCGTTTCCGCGTCATGATCCACGAAACCGCGGACGTCGCGGCCGCCGAATCGTACTGGGCCGGACTGGCGGGGGTGGACGTCTCCGTCTTCCAGAGGACGACCCTCAAGAAGCACAACCCGAAGACCGTGCGGAAGAACGTGGGCGACGAATACCGGGGCTGCCTGGTCATCCGCGTCTCCCGGGGAGCCGAGTTGTACCGTCGGATCGAGGGCTGGTGGAGCGGCATCGTGGAACAGGGCCAACTCGCCCTCGGGTATGGTCTGACGCAGTGATCCGCCGTGGGGTAGCGGCATCCCGCAGGCCTTTGGAGCCTTGAGACGCTGGTTCGAATCCAGCCGGCGGAGCCACAGCCACAGGCCCCGACCCACGGTCGGGGCCTGTGCCCGGTTCCGGCCCCGACGCCCCCGGTATCCTGCGGATGTCCATCACCCGAAGCCGAAGGGCATATCCGTGAGCGTCCCCCACCCGGCCGCCGTCGTCGTCCTCGCAGCGGGTGAGGGCACCCGCATGAAGTCGAAGACCCCCAAGGTCCTGCACGAGATCGCCGGGCGCCCGCTCGTCGGACACGTCGTCGCCGCCGCCCACGAACTGTCTCCGCAGCACCTGGTCGTGGTCGTCGGCCACGGCAGCGATCAGGTCACCGCCCGTCTGGCCGACGGCGAGATCCCCGTGCGCACCGTCTTCCAGCCCGAGCAGAAGGGGACCGGGAACGCCGTCCGGATCGCCCTGGAGGACCTCGGCGGCGCGGTGGAGGGCACCGTGATCGTGGTCTGCGGCGACACCCCGCTGCTCTCCGGCGAGACGCTGTCCGCCCTCGCCGCCGCCCACGCCGCCGACGCGAACGCCGTCACCGTGCTGACCGCCGAGGTACCGGACGCCACCGGTTACGGGCGGATCATCCGTGACGCGGCCTCCGGGGCGGTCACCGCGATCGTGGAGCACAAGGACGCCACCGAGGCGCAGCGCGCGGTCCGCGAGATCAACTCCGGGGTGTTCGCGTTCGACGGCCGGCTGCTCGGCGAGGCGCTGACGCAGGTGCGTACGGACAACAGCCAGGGCGAGGAGTACCTCACCGATGTGCTGTCGATCCTGCGTGAGGCGGGCCACCGGGTCGGGGCCTCGCGGACGGGTGACCACCGGGAGATCCTGGGGATCAACAACCGGGTGCAGCTGGCCGAGGCGCGGCGTCTGCTGAACGAGCGGCTGCTGGAGCGGGCGATGCTGGCGGGGGTGTCGGTGGTGGACCCGGCGTCGACGCTGATCGACGTGACGGTGACGTACGAGCGTGACGCGGTGGTGCATCCGGGGACGCAGTTGCTGGGTGCGACGCACCTGGGCGAGGACGCCGAGGTGGGTCCGGACTCCCGGCTGACGGACACGGTGGTCGGTGCGGGTGCCCGGGTGGAGAACACGGTGGCGGTGGGGGCGGAGGTCGGTCCCGGGGCCGTGGTCGGCCCGTTCGCGTATCTGCGTCCCGGTACCCGGCTGGGGGCGAAGGCCAAGGCCGGTACGTACGTGGAGATGAAGAACGCCACGATCGGCGAGGGGACGAAGGTTCCGCATCTGAGTTATGTGGGTGACGCGACGATCGGTGACCACACGAACATCGGTGCGGCGAGTGTCTTCGTGAACTACGACGGGGTGGCGAAGCACCACACGACGATCGGGTCCCACTGCCGGACCGGGTCGGACAATATGTTTGTGGCGCCTGTCACGGTCGGGGACGGGGTCTATACGGCGGCGGGGTCGGTGATCACGAAGGACGTGCCGGCCGGTTCCCTGGCTGTCGCCCGGGGCCAGCAGCGGAATATCGAGGGCTGGGTGGCCCGGAAGCGTCCGGGGAGTGCGGCGGCTCAGGCGGCTCAGGCGGCTGTTGAGGAGTCCGACGGCGAAAGCTGACCGGAAACAGGTGCGCCGAAGTCGGCGTACCGTGATAGGTGCTCACCCAAATTCGGCTGGCTCGTCGCACGTCGGGACACATGCGCGCGGTGCCAGATACATGTCTGAGGAGACTGTGCTGTGACCGGGATCAAGACGACCGGCGAGAAGAAACTGATGCTCTTCTCCGGCCGCGCCCACCCCGAGCTGGCCGAGGAGGTCGCGCACCAGCTGGGTGTGGGCCTCGTGCCGACGAAGGCCTTCGATTTCGCCAACGGTGAGATCTACGTGCGGTTCCAGGAGTCGGCCCGTGGTGCGGACTGCTTCCTGATCCAGAGCCACACCGCTCCGATCAACAAGTGGATCATGGAGCAGCTGATCATGCTGGACGCGCTGAAGCGCGCGTCGGCGCGGTCGGTGACGGTGATCGTGCCGTTCTACGGGTACGCGCGCCAGGACAAGAAGCACCGTGGCCGTGAGCCGATCTCGGCGCGTCTGATCGCGGACCTGATGAAGACGGCGGGTGCGGACCGGGTCCTCACGGTCGATCTGCACACGGACCAGATCCAGGGCTTCTTCGACGGTCCGGTGGACCACCTGTTCGCGCTGCCGATCCTGGCGGACTACGTGGGTGCGAAGGTGGACCGGTCGAAGCTGACGGTGGTGTCTCCGGACGCGGGCCGGGTGCGGGTGGCGGACCGTTGGTGCGACCGTCTGGACGCGCCGCTGGCGATCGTGCACAAGCGGCGTGACAAGGACGTCCCGAACCAGGTCAGCGTGCACGAGGTGGTCGGCAACGTCGAGGGCCGGGTGTGTGTGCTGGTCGACGACATGATCGACACGGGCGGCACGATCTGTGCGGCGGCGGACGCGTTGTTCGCGCACGGTGCGGAGGACGTCATAGTGACGGCGACGCACGGTGTGCTGTCGGGTCCGGCGGCGGACCGGCTGAAGAACTCGAAGGTGAGTGAGTTCGTGTTCACGGACACGCTGCCGACCCCGGGTGAGCTGGAGCTGGACAAGATCACGGTGCTGTCGATCGCGCCGACGATCGCGCGTGCGGTGCGTGAGGTCTTCGAGGACGGTTCGGTGACGAGCCTCTTCGAGGAGGACGACAAGTAGTCGTGCGGGGCCGGCCGCGGGGTGTTCCGCGGCGGGTCCCGGCTGATCGACTTTGGGTGCGGCCTTCCCGCCGGGTAGACTTGTGGAGTTGCTCGGCGAGGGAGGCCGTTCTCATGGGTTCATGAGGCGGCGGTCCGTTATCGACGCGCTCTTCGTAGCAGGCCTGTCGTGGGCCGGGTGACCATCGATTTTTCGTCACCTTGCGAGGAGTGCGTCATGTCTGAGATCAAGCTGGCCGCCGAGGTCCGTACCGAGTTCGGTAAGGGTGCGGCGCGTCGTATCCGTCGTGCCAACCAGGTTCCCGCCGTTGTCTACGGCCACGGTGCCGAGCCGGTTCACATCTCGCTTCCGGGGCACGAGCTGCTGCTGGCGCTGCGTACGCCGAACGTCCTGATCGGTCTGGAGATCGACGGCAAGGACGCTCTGGTGATCCCGAAGGCCGTGCAGCGTGACCCGCTGAAGGGTTTCCTGGAGCACGTCGACCTGCTGACCGTGAAGCGCGGCGAGAAGGTCAACGTGGAGATCGCGGTGCACGTGGAGGGCGAGCTGGCTCCGGGTGGCAACCTGCTGGAGTACGTGCAGAACACGCTGCTGGTCGAGGCCGAGGCGACGCACATCCCGGAGTCGGTGACGGTGTCGGTGGCGGGCCTGGACGCGGGTGCGTCGGTTCTGGCGAAGGACATCGCGCTGCCGAAGGGCTCTTCGCTCGCGGGTGACGAGGACGCCGTGGTGCTGCAGGTCGTGGCCGCGCAGGCCGAGGAGGCCGCCGGTGAGGCCGCCGAGGGCGAAGAGGCCTGAGTCCTCCCGTTCCACCTGTTTCACTGACGGGGTGGCGTTTCCCTTCCGGGGGGCGCCGCCCCGTTTGTTCTGTCCGTGTGTAGGTGTGTCCGTCCTGTACGGCTGTTGCGAGGAGTCCGAGCGTTGATGTCCGATGCCACTGCCCCTTGGTTGATCGTGGGTCTCGGCAATCCTGGTCCTGAGTACGCGGCGAACCGGCACAACGTCGGGTTCATGGTGGCCGATCTGCTGGCGGAGCGGATCGGCGGGAAGTTCAAGCGGGCGCAGAAGGCGCAGGCGCAGGTGGTGGAGGGGCGGATGGGTCCGCCGGGTCCGCTGAGTCGTCGGGTGGTGCTGGTGAAGCCGATGTCGTTCATGAATCTGTCGGGTGGGCCGGTGACGGCGTTGCGGGATTTCTACAAGGTGCCGGTGGATCGTGTGGTGGCGGTGCACGACGAGCTGGACATCGATTACGGGGCGTTGCGGCTGAAGCTGGGCGGGGGTGACAACGGGCACAACGGGCTGAAGTCGATGACGAAGGCGATGGGTCCGGATTACCACCGGGTGCGGTTCGGGATCGGGCGTCCGCCGGGGCGGATGCAGGTCGCTGATTTCGTGCTGAAGGACTTCTCGTCCGGGGAGCGCAAGGAGCTGGGGTATCTGGTGGACCGGGCGGCGGATGCGGTGGAGTCGTTGGTGGCGGATGGGCTGGAGCGGGCGCAGTCGTCGTACAACTGCTGATTTTTCTGGCGCCCGGTGGGTGTTTTTCGGCCATAGGTTGACCGGGGGCGGGGGCCTGGCCAAGGATCGGCGTCCATGAAGCGGAGCGCGGCCGGGAGGCTGGTGGGGTACGGCCGTGTGTGCGCGGCGAGTTGTGTCGTCGTGTTGTTGCTGGCCGGCGGGGTGTGGGCGTCGTGGGGGACGGCGCATCACATCGTGCTGGACGAGGGCCGGGAGCACGGGACGATGGCGGTGACCGGGTGTGGTGAGGATGTGTGTTCGGGGTCGTTCTCGCCGGATGCGCGGTCGGTGCCGCGTGGCGGGGTGACGATCGAGCGGTCGGTGGCGGTGGGTGAGGGGGATCGTTTCCCCGTGGTGGTGAAGCCCGGTACGGGTGAGGTGGTGCGCACCGGGGTGCCGGGTTTTCTGCATGCGTGGGTGCCGTTGGGCGGTGCGCTGGTGCTGGCCGCGGTGGTGATCGCGGGTGGGTTGCGGTTGTCGCGGGTGGCGTGGGGTGCGGGTGTGGCGGGCGGTGTCCTGTTGGGGGCGGTGTTCGTCGCGTTGTGAGGCGGGCCGCGGTTGTTCCGCCGCGCTGTGAGGCGGAACCGCGGTCGTTCCGCCGCGTTGTGAGGCGGAACCGCGGTTGTTCCGCCGTGTTGTGAGGCAGGGCCGCACCCGCCGGTGTTCCCGGTGGATGCGGCCCTGCCGTGGTGGTGTGCGGGTGGGGTCAGCCGGTGTTGCGGAGGCCCGCGGCGACGCCGTTGACGGTGAGGAGCAGGGCGCGGGCGAGGAGCGGGTCGGGCTCCTCGCCTTGTTCGGCGGCCTGGCGCTGGCGGGCGAGGAGCGACACCTGGAGGTAGGAGATCGGGTCCAGGTAGGCGTCGCGGATGGCGAAGGTCTGCTGGAGGACGGGGCTGGTGCCGAGGAGTTCGGTGCTGCCGGTGACCTTGAGGACTTCCTGGACGGTGAGGGCGTGTTCGGCCTCGATGACGTCGAAGACGTGCTTGAGGGGTTCGGGCACGAGGGTGTCGACGTAGTGGCGGGCGATGCGCAGGTCGGTCTTGGCGAGTGTCATCTCGACGTTGGAGATGAAGTTCTGGAAGAAGTGCCACCGGTCGTGCATTTCTTCCAGGACGGTGTCGAGGCCGGCTTCACGCAGGGCCTTGAGGCCGGAGCCGACGCCGAACCAGCCGGGGACGATCTGGCGGGACTGGGTCCAGCCGAACACCCAGGGGATGGCGCGCAGTCCGTCGAGCGAGACGCCCGAGCCGGGGCGGCGGGAGGGCCGCGAGCCCAGGTGCAGGTCGGCGAGCTGGTCCACCGGGGTGGAGGCGAGGAAGTACGCGGGCAGGTCGGGGTCCTCGACCAGCTTGCGGTAGGCGGCGTGGGCGGCGTCGGAGACGGTGTCCATGGCCGCGTCCCAGCGGGCGAGTGCCTCGTCGGACTGGCGGGGTGCGGTGTGCAGGGCGGACGCCTGGAGGGTGGCCGCGACGGTCAGTTCCAGGTTCTCCCGGGCCAGTGCGGGGATGAGGTACTTGTCGGAGATGACCTCGCCCTGTTCGGTGACCTTGATCTCGCCTTCGAGGGTGCCCCAGGGCTGGGCGAGGATCGCGTCGTGGGAGGGGCCGCCGCCCCGGCCGACGGTGCCGCCGCGGCCGTGGAAGAGGCGCAGGCGTACGCCGTAGCGGTGGGCGACGTCGCGGAGGCGTCGCTGGGCGCGGTGGATCTCCCACTGGGAGGTGGTGATGCCGCCGAACTTGGAGGAGTCGGAGTAGCCGAGCATGACCTCCTGGACGTCGCCGCGGAGTGAGACGAGGCGGCGGTAGGAGGGGTCGGCGAGCATCTCGTCGAGGATGACGTCGGCCGCGCGGAGCTCGTCGGTGGTTTCGAGGAGGGGGACGATGCCGATCTTGGCCCAGCCGCCGTGGAGGTCGATGAGTCCGGCTTCGCGGGCGAGGACGGCGGCGGCGAAGACGTCGTCTGCGCCCTGGCACATGGAGATGATGTAGGACTCGATGACTTCGGGTCCGAAGCGTTCGAATGCCTGGCTGATGGTGTGGAAGACGCCGAGGGTCTTCTCGCCGGCCTCGTCGAGCGGTGCGGGGGTGGGGGCGAGGGGGCGGCGGGAGCGGAGTTCCCGGGCGAGGAGCTTCTGCCGGTAGTCGCGGGGCATGTCGGCGTAGCGCCAGGATTCCTCGCCGAGCCGGTCGAAGAGCTGGCCGAGGGCGTGGTGGTGGGCGTCGGCGTGCTCGCGTACGTCCATGGTGGCGAGCTGGAGGCCGAAGGCGGCGAGGGTGCGGATGGTGCGGTCCATGCGGCCGTCGGCGAAGAGGCCGCCGCGGTGTTCGCGCAGGGAGGTCTGGATGAGGGTGAGGTCGTGGATGAGTTCGGCGGTGCCGAGGTAGTCGCAGCCGGGGCGGTGGGGGGTGCCGGAGGCGAGGCGTTCGCGGGTGTTGACCAGCTTCTGGCGGATGCAGGTGGCCTTGAGGCGGTAGGGCTCTTCGGCGTTGAGCCGCTTGTAGCGGGGGCTGATCTCGGGGAGGAGTTCCAGGTCGGTCTGGAGCGAGGTGAGGAGCTCGTCGGTGGCCCCGGTGTAGCGGATGGAGTTGGAGAGCAGTCCGCGGAGGTAGTCGATGAGTTCGAGGGCGTCGGTGATGCCGTGTTCGTGCTGGAGGATCAGGACGTCCCAGGTGACCTTGGGGGTGACGTTGGGGTTGCCGTCGCGGTCGCCGCCGATCCAGGTGCCGAAGGTGAGGGGGCGGGTGCCGGGCGGGATCTCGACGCCGACGCGTTCGAGTTCGGCGGCGAGGTCCTCCAGGACGTCTCCGACGGCGTTGGCGTGGAGTTCGTCGAGGTAGTAGATGGCGTTGCGGGCCTCGTCGGTGGGCTCGGGCCGTACGACGCGGAGCTCGTCGGTCTGCCAGATGAGGTCGATGTGCTCGGCGAGCCTCAGGTCGTGGCGGCGGCGGTCGGCCTCGATGACGGGGGTGTCGAGGAGTTCGGCGATGCGGCGGAGCTTGTTGAGTACGGAGCGGCGGGCCGCTTCGGTGGGGTGCGCGGTGAAGACGGGGCGGACGTTGAGGTTCTTGACCGTCTCGCGCAGGTGCTCGGGGTCGGCGTCCTTGAGGCGGTCGGCGGTGCGGGCCAGGAGGCCGCCCTCGGCGGCACGGCGGTCGCGCATCTCGTGGGCGCGGTGGACCTGCTCGGTGACGTTGGCGAGGTGGAAGTAGGTGGAGAAGGCGCGGACGAGCTGCGCGGCGGTCTCCAGGTCGGTGTCGCCGAGGAGTTCGGCGGCGGCTTCGCCGTCAGTGCGGGTGAGGGCGCGGACGCGTTCGACGAGGTCGAGGAGTTCCGGGCCTTCCTGGCGTACGAGGGTCTCGCCCAGCAGGTCGCCGAGGCGTCGGATGTCGGCCCGCAGTTCGGTGGTGGCGGCGGGGGTCTGGTCGGCACTGCTCACAGTGTGCGGCTCCTTGCAGTGATGTGAGGAGGTGCCTCGCGTGGTCTCCCCGGGCGGTGCGGCGGGAGACGGGCGGGCACTTCTGTCTCAGTGGTCCGGGGGCGTCGCGTGTTCACGTCACCCCCGGGAAACGCAGAGTGCGGACCGCGCTGTCCGACCCTCCCAGGATAGGTGGCGGGGTGGCGGGGGCGTTCACAGCCCTTCGGGGCGGTTCGTGCCGGGGGGCGGGGGCAGGTGTCAGAGGGTGGACGGCGGCGCGGGTCGTGTGTCGTGGGCCTCATCGCTGCCATACTTACGTTGCCGTAGGTTACGGAACCGTAGCCCGGTCATACCGTCATATTTCCTCAACACCGGGGGACTCCCCTATGACCACCAGTACCGAAGTCGTCGACGACGGGATGCCGTCCGCCGGACCGGGTACTCCACCGCCCTCCGGCACGCTCGGCGGGGACAAGAAGCGTTCGATCGAGCAGATCGCACTGCTGCTGTTCATCGTGGTGCCGTTCGTGGCTCTGGTCGTGGCGGTACCACTGGCCTGGGGCCGTGGTGTGAGCTGGCTGGACCTGGGCCTGATGGTCTTCATGTACTACCTGGGCTGCCACGGCGTCACGATCGGCTTCCACCGCTACTTCACGCACGGTTCGTTCAAGGCGAACCGGCCCCTGCGCATCGCACTCGCGGTGGCGGGCTCGATGGCGGTGGAGGGACCGCTGGTGCGGTGGGTGGCCGACCACCGCAAGCACCACCGCTTCTCCGACGCAGAGGGCGACCCGCACTCCCCGTGGCGCTTCGGCGACACCCTCCCGGCCCTCCTCAAGGGTCTGTGGTGGGCGCACATCGGCTGGATGTTCAACGAGGAGCAGACCCCGCAGAACAAGTACGCGCCCGACCTGGTCAAGGACCCGGCGATGCGGGCGGTCTCGCGTCACTTCGTGACGTTCACCGTGATCTCGCTGGGCATTCCGCCGCTGGTCGGCGGGCTGGTGACGATGTCGTGGTGGGGCGCGTTCACGGCGTTCTTCTGGGGTTCGCTGGTGCGGGTGGCACTGCTGCACCACGTGACCTGGTCGATCAACTCGATCTGCCACGCCACCGGCAAGCGGCCCTTCAAGTCGCGTGACCGCTCGGGGAACGTGTGGTGGCTGGCGGTGCTCTCGTGCGGCGAGTCCTGGCACAACCTGCACCACGCCGACCCGACGTGCGCGCGGCACGGGGTGATGCGGGGCCAGGTCGATTCCAGCGCCCGGCTGATCCGCTGGTTCGAGCAGCTGGGCTGGGCGCACGACGTGCGCTGGCCGGATGCCGCGCGAATCACCTCCCGCCGCAAGCCCGTCGGCGCCGACCCTGCATGATTGAGGACGTGGCGACCGACTCAAGCAGCAGCGGCGAGAAGAGCAGACCCGCACCCACCCGCCGGGCCCGGCGGGTCCGGATGACGGGTAAGGAGCGCCGCGAGCAGTTGCTGGACATCGGACGCACCCTTTTCGCGGACAAGGGTTTCGAGGGGACGTCGGTCGAGGAGATCGCGGCCCGTGCCGGCGTGTCCAAGCCGGTGGTGTACGAGCACTTCGGCGGCAAGGAGGGTCTGTACGCCGTCGTGGTCGACCGGGAGATGCGGCAGCTGCTGGACCTGGTGACGGGTGCCCTCACCGCGGGTCACCCGCGTGAGCTGCTGGAGCAGGCGGCGTTCGCACTGCTGGACTACATCGAGACGTACACCGACGGTTTCCGGATCCTGGTGCGGGATTCGCCGGTCGCCCAGTCCACGGGCACCTTCGCGTCGCTGATCAGCGACATCGCGACCCAGGTGGAGGACATCCTGGGTCTGGAGTTCAAGGCCCGCGGCTTCGACCCGAAGCTGGCCCCGCTGTACGCGCAGGCGCTGGTGGGGATGGTGGCGCTGACGGGGCAGTGGTGGCTGGACGTCCGCAAGCCGAAGAAGGCGGAGGTGGCGGCCCACCTGGTGAATCTGGCCTGGCACGGGCTGGAGAACCTGGAGTCGAAGCCGCGACTGATCGGCCACCGCAAGAACTGACCGGCGGACGGCCGGCCGCCGGAAGAAGGGGCGGCCGGCCGGGCGGGCGCCGAAGGAACCGTCCCCCGGGGCCCCGGAGTGATGGAAGTATGAGGTCAGGGCCACCACCTCAGTAGCTCGACGTCAAGATACTTGAAAACAAGAGACTTCATGTCGAGGCACCCTCTACACTGATCACCATGGAGGACGAGGTCGACCGACTGGTCGCTGCATGGCGCCGTGAGCGCCCCGACCTCGACGTGGAACCACTCGAGGTCCTGAGCCGCGTCTCCCGGCTGGCCCGCCACCTCGACCGGGCCCGCCGGACCGCCTTCGCCGAGCACCATCTGGAGCCCTGGGAGTTCGACGTACTGACGTCGCTGCGGCGCGCCGGCGCTCCGTACCAGCTCTCCCCCGGCCAGCTCCTCACCCAGACGCTCGTCACCTCCGGCACCATGACCAACCGCATCGACCGGCTGACCAAGAAGAACCTGGTGGAGCGGCTGCCCGACCCCAGCGACCGGCGCGGGGTGCTGGTGCGGCTGACCGCCGAGGGCCAGGACAAGGCCGACCGGTCGCTCGCGGGACTGCTGGACCAGGAGCGCGCCATCCTCGGCGAGCTCTCCTTTGAGCAGCGGCAGGAACTGGCGGCGCTGCTACGCCGGTTGACCGCCCCGTTCGACAACATCCCCGGCTGAGGGCTGTCCCGGCCCCGGCACCGCCGGTCCGACGCCTGCCCGGCGGGCCATCGCCACGGCCGCCAGGGTCGAGTGCACCCCCAGCTTCCCCAGCACGTTCTGCATATGGGTACGCACCGTGTGCGGGGAGAGGAAGAGGCGCTCCGCGACCGCCTTGCGGCCGAGGCCCGCGACCATGCAGCGCAGCACCTCGCGTTCGCGCGGGGTCAGCGACTCCACCAGCTGCTCGCTCTCGGTCCGGTGCCTCCGGGCGGTGGTCAGCTCCCGCAGTACGCCGGTCAGCAGGGCGGGCGGCAGATGCGTCTCGTCCCGCAGGACGCCCCGGATGACCGCCAGCAGGCGTTGCAGGGAGCAGTCCTTGGCCACCCAGCCCGAGGCCCCCGCCTGGAGCGCGAGCGCGGCACGGACCGGGTCGTCCCTCTCGGCGAGCACCACCGTGCGGACGGACGGCCGGCCGGCGCGCACCCCGGCCACCAGGGAGATGCCGTCCTCCGGGGCGTCCGGGGCGTCCTCGCCCGGGACGCCGCCGGGCGGGGGGAGGGCCGGGGCGCCGCCGAGGGCTCCCGCGCGGCCCGGGGCGTCCCGGACGCCGAGGTCCGCGTCGACCAGCATCACGTCGTAGCGCCGGCCCTCGGCGAAGGCGCGTTCCAGGCACCGCAGGGCCGCCGGGCCGCTGCCCGCCGCCGCCACGTCGACGTCCGGTTCGGCCGCGAGGGCCGCCGCGAGTGATTCCGCGAAGATGCGGTGGTCGTCGACCACGAGAACCCGGATCCGAGCCACAGGCACCCCCATGCTGCGTCTGCTCCTTGGGCGCCGCTGCGCGGCCGGCCCCGACGGCGGTGGACGGACCACTGCGGATACGACGCCCGGATCGTTCGAGGCCCGCCGCACACGGCCGCCGCCGTGTCCGGCCGGGTTCCTCCCGGGCGTCGTATCCGACTGTCTCGTCCCCTGAAACAGCACCGGCCCCCACCGGTGCTGAGCATCAGCGTACGGCGGGCGGGCGGCGGTGGAGGGTGATTCGCGGAACTGGTGGCGCGGGCCGGTGAGGGTGGGGCGCCTGCTCTGTTTCGGGGCTGAAGTGAAACCCGAACGGACAGAAAGCGACGTGTTCCATCGGGTCGTGTCGCTTCCTGTCCCGTCCGGGAGCTTCCTGCCCCTCGGGAAGTTCACTGTCCCCTCCAGGAGCTCCCTGCCCTTCGGGAAGTTCACTGTCCTGTCCGAGGGCTCCTCCTGCCCGTCGGGGAGGCCGGGCCGTCAGGCGGCCGGTTCCGCCGGTTCCAGGCGGCGGGCTCCGGCCGAGGGGACGGCGGGGAAGATGCCCGGGGCGGCGTGCCCGGCCGAGAGGAAGGCCCCGGTCACCGCGTCGGCGACCGGGCCCGCGGCCTCCCGCTCCACCAGGACGATCGCCGAGCCGCCGAAGCCGCCGCCGGTCATCCGGGCACCGAGCGCCCCGGCCGCCTTCGCCGCCCCGGCCACCAGGTCCAGCTCCGGGCAGGAGACCCGCAGGTCGTCGCGGAGCGAGCGGTGCCCGTCGTCGAGCACCGGGCCGGCCGCCCGGATGTCACCCCCGTCGAGCAGGGCGATGATCTGCTCCACCCGGTGGTTGTCGCTCACCACATGGCGGACGTAGCGCACGACGGACTCGTCCACGCCCGCCGCCTCCAGCTCCCGCAGGGCCGCGTCCAGGCCCTCGTAGGGCAGGTCGCGCAGGGTGGGGACGCCCAGCGCGCGGGCGCCCGCCTCGCAGCCGGCCCGCCGCTCGGCGTACGCCCCGTCGCCGAGCGCGTGCTTGACCCGGGTGTCGACGACCAGGAGCTGCAGGCCGTGGGCCGCCAGGTCGAAGGGGACCTGGCGCTGGGTGAGGTCGCGGGTGTCGAGGTACAGGGCGTGGCCGTCGGTGCAGCAGGCGGAGGCCATCTGGTCCATGACCCCGCAGGGCACGCCGACGAACGCGTTCTCCGCGCGCTGGCCGAGCACGGCCAGTCCGGGGGCGCCGAGGCCCAGCCCGAAGAGGTCGTTCAGGGCGAGGGCGGTGACGACCTCCAGGGCGGCGGAGGAGGAGAGGCCCGCGCCGACGGGGACCGTCGAGGTGAGCTGGATGTCCGCGCCGGTGACCGGGTGGCCGGCCTCGCGCAGGGCCCAGACGACACCCGCCGGATAGGCGGCCCAGCCGTGCCCGGAGTGGGGGGCCAGCTCGTCGACGCGCAGCGACACGACCCCGCCGGGCACGTCGGTGGAGTGCAGGCGCAGCTCGCCGTCGGTACGGCGGGCGACGGCGGCGAGCGCGGCGTGCGGCAGGGCCAGCGGCATGACGAAGCCGTCGTTGAAGTCGGTGTACTCACCGATCAGGTTGACGCGTCCGGGTGCGGCCCAGACGCCCTCGGGCGCCCTCCCGTACAGCCCGGTGAACGAGGTGACGAGCCCGGCGGCCACGGCCCGCTCGTCCGGGAGGGCGGGCGGCGCGGTGGTGGCGGAGGGGGCCGTGGGCCCGGTGCGGCCGGTCATGAGGTGCTGGTCTCCTCTCGGCGGGCGAACGCCCAGGCGTCGGCGACGATGGCGGCCAGGTCGGCGCGGGAGGGCCGCCAGCCGAGCCGTTCCCTGGCGGTGGCCGCGGAGGCGACCAGGACGGCGGGGTCGCCGTCGCGGCGCGGGGCGGTGGTCTCCGGGACGGGGTGGCCGGTGACCCGGCGGACGGTCTCGACGACCTCGCGTACGGAGAAGCCGTTGCCGTTGCCGAGGTTGCAGATCAGGTGTTCCCCGGCGGTGGCCGCCTCCAGGGCCAGCAGGTGGGCCTCGGCGAGGTCGGCGACGTGGATGTAGTCACGGACGCAGGTGCCGTCCGGGGTCGGGTAGTCGTCCCCGTAGACGGAGATCGACTCGCGGCGGCCGAGCGCCACCTGGAGGACCAGCGGGATGAGGTGGGACTCGGGGTCGTGCCGCTCGCCGCAGCTGCCGTAGGCCCCGGCCACGTTGAAGTAGCGCAGGGAGACGGCGGCCAGGCCGTGGGCGCGGGCCTCTCCGGTGATCATGTGGTCGACGGCCAGCTTGCTCGCGCCGTAGGGGCTGGTGGGCGCGGTCGGGTCGGACTCCGTGATCGGGCTGGAGACCGGCTCGCCGTAGGTCGCCGCGGTGGAGGAGAAGACCAGGGTGCGTACCCCGGCGTCGCGCATCGCGGCGAGGAGGGCGGTGGTGCCTCCGACGTTGTTCACCCAGTACTTCTCGGGGTCGGTGACGGACTCGCCGACCTGGGAGTAAGCGGCGAAGTGCAGCACCCCGTCGTAGGAGGCGTCCAGCCACTTCGCGGCGTCCTGGACGCGGCCCTCGACGAACTCGGCCCCGGCCGGGACGCCCTCGCGGAAGCCGGTGGAGAGGTCGTCGAGGACGGTGACGGTGTGGCCGGCTTCCAGCAGGTGGGCGGCGACGACACTGCCGACGTATCCCGCGCCGCCGGTCACCAGGTACTTCTTCGGGGGGGTGCTCACTGGCTCGCTACCTCTCGCAGTCGCCGGGCCGCCGCCTCCGGCGGCACGTCGTTGATGAACACGTCCATGCCGGACTCCGAGCCGGCGAGGAACTTCAGCTTGCCCGTGGTCCGCCTGATGGTGAAGAGCTCCAGGTGGAGGGCGAACTCCTCCCGGCCGGGCGCCGCGAAGGGGGCCTGGTGCCAGGCCGAGATGTACGGGGTCGGCGGCTGGCCGGGGCCGAAGATCCGGTCGAACCGCCTCAGGAGTTCCAGGTACATCCGCGGGAACTCCGCGCGGGCGTCCTCGCCGAGGTCGCGCAGGTCCAGGACGCGGCGGCGCGGGTAGAGGTGGACCTCGTACGGCCAGTGCGCGGCGTACGGGACGAAGGCGGCCCAGTGCTCGCCCTCCAGGACGACCCGCTCCCCCGCCAGCTCGCGGGCGACGACGTCGTCGAAGAGGTTGCGGCCGGTCTCCTCGCGGTGGGCCCGCGCGGAGTCCAGCATCCGCCCGGTGCGCGGGGTGACGAAGGGGTAGCCGTAGATCTGCCCGTGCGGGTGGCCGAGGGTGACGCCGATTTCGGCGCCCCGGTTCTCGAAGCAGAAGACCTGGGCGACCTGGGGGAGCCCGGCCAGTTCCGCGGTGCGGTCGGTCCAGGCGGCGAGGACCAGGGCGGCCTGTTCGCCGGTGAGGCCGGCGAAGGAGGTGTCGTGGTCGGAGGTGAAGCAGACCACCTCGCAGCGGCCGGAGTCACCGGCGAGCGAGGGGAAGCGGTTCTCGAAGACGACGACGTCGTACCCGTCGTCGGGGATCTCGCTGAGCCGCCCCCCGGTGGAGGGGCACAGCGGGCACTCGTCGGCCGGCGGGTGGTAGATGCGCCCCTGGCGGTGCGAGGCGACGGCGACACTGTCGCCGAGCAGCGGGTCCCGGCGGACCTCGGAGGAGGTCGAGACCGCGGCCAGGGGCCGCCGGTCGACGGCGTCGCGCACGCGGCCGTCCGCGCGGTCGTAGTAGATCAGCTCACGACCGTCGGCGAGGGCCGTCACCGTCTTCTTCACCAGGCTCCTCCAGAAACCACGCACCAAACATAACCGAACACAATTAATCACGAGTAAACATACACGTCAATCGCTCCGGCCTCCGCGGACCGCACTGTGAGGCAGGGGCGGACGGTCCGGAGCATGCCGCTCCGTTCGATCACGTTCAAACAGAGAACGGCATCGAGCACGTTCAGTTCCTGGGCGCGAAGGCCGAGGCCCGTCCACATCAACCTCGGGACGGGCCTCGCGGTACCGGTGCCGGTGCTCTTCTCTTCCTCACCCGGGCTCACCAGGACTCACCCGGGCTCATCCGGAATCATCCGGGCTCGCCCGGAGGGAGCCCCGCCGGAGGGAGCCCCGCCCCTCCCGGGTGCGCGACGAGGCACCCGGAGCGCCGGGGAGCCGGCCCGCACCCCGAGGGGCCCGGACCACGCCGTGCGCCGGCACGGGGGCCCGGACCCCCGGCGCCCCGGCGGATCAACCGGTACGGATCACCCTGTGCGGATCACCCGGTACGGGCCGCCCCGGAGGGCGTTCCCGCGACGGCCCGGTCCAGCAGTCCCGTACGGGCGGCGAGCGCCGCCGCCTCCAGCCGGGAGCCGACCCCCAGCTTCATCAGGACCCGCTGGACGTGCGTACGGGCGGTGCTCGGCGCGATCCCCATGCCGGCCGCGATCAGCCGGGTGTCGTCGCCCTCGGTGACCCGTACCAGCACCTCGACCTCGCGGGGGGTGAGCATCCGCAGCAGCCGCTGCCCCTCGTCGTCCGGTCCGGCCGGCGGGTGGAGCAGTTCGGTGAACGCGCCCCGCAGCAGCTGCGGGGCGACCGCCGCCTCTCCGGCGCGGGCCTTGGCCATCGCGCGCTCCACGCCCTCGATCCGCTCGTCGTGGCGGACGTAACCGGCCGCGCCGGCCGCGAAGGCGGCGGCGATCCCGCGCGGGCTGGGCACCGGGCCGAGCACCACGACGGCCACCTGGGGCCGCTCCCGGCCGATCCGCGCGATCGGGTCGAAGGCACCCGGTGCGGCCGGTGCCGCCGTGCCGAAGAGGCACACCTCCGGCGCCCTGCTGACCACCAGGTCGGCGGCTCCCGCCGTCGGCGCCGCCGCCGCGAGCACCCGGTGCCCGCGCAGTTTCAGTGCCGAGGCGAGTGCCTCGGCGAGCAGACGGTGGTCGTCGACCACCATGAGCCGCACGCCCATTCGAGCAAACCCCCTGTGCCGCACCACCCGGAACAGCCCCCCGGCCGTCCTTTGACCCGGCAAGTTACACGCTTGTTCGACGTGGTGTGTCCTCTACCGCACAGGAGCGACGGTGAATGCCGGATTCTGTGTCGTCCGGGCCGGCCGGCAGGCAGAAAACGATCGGCCCTGCCGGTCGGTTGATCGACCGGCAGGGCCGCTGCTCACCCCGGGAAGGGGTCAGCCGGTGGTCGTGTAGGAGATCGCCAGGTACCGCTTCTCGTCGGGCGAGCTCGAACTGGGCTTGCTGAGCATCTTCTCCGACATGAACAGCCTGCCCTTCTCGTAGAGGATCTCGGCGTAGTCGCCCGAGAAGCTGGACTCGGCGTCACGGAGTGCCTCGTCGTCCGGGTTCTCCATCAGGACGGTCTGTTCGAGGGTGGAGCCGTCGAGGGAGACGATCTGGCCGCCCTTGTCGTACGGGGGCTCCTTGTACGCGATGACGTTGTCGCCGTCCATGCGCAGCGGCCGCAGCGTCCAGCGGTCACCCGCGTCGGCCTTGCCGCCGGCCAGCTTGCCGGTGGTCAGGTCGAAGGCGACGATCTCGTTGGTGTTGCCGTAGTCGCCGCCGCCCTCGTGCTCCTCGGTCGGCAGGTACAGCCTGTTGTCGCCGACGACCACGCCCTGGCAGGTCTCGACCTCGGTGGAACCGCAGCGGGCGCCGTAGCGGTCGGCGTCGGCCGAGATCCGGACGATCAGCTTGCCGGTGGCCGCGTCGATGGAGAAGAAGTCCGAGATGCCGCTGCCGTCACCCGCGGTGTCGCCGACGTCGGCGGCCACCACGAGCGGCCGGGTGGAGACGATGCTCGCGTACTCGACGCCCGCGGGCATGTCGTACGAGGACAGCGGTGCGCCGGTGGCCGGGTCCAGGGTCTGGACGGTGAGCTTCGGTTCGTCGTAGGAACCGCACTTGCGGATGGCGGCGAGGGCCTCGCCGCCGCCGTACCCCATGTCGTAGCAGCTGTCGGCGTCGGCCTTCGGCTTCCACAGCTCCGCGCCGTCGGCGAGGGCGAAGGCGGCGCCGCCGCCGGTCCCGCCGGCCGCGACGGTGGTGCCGCTGAGGGTGACCTCGCTGAACTTGACCGGCCGGTCACCGCTGGCGGCCGAGGTGACGGACTTGCTCCACAGCAGCTTGCCGGTGTTCAGGTCGAGCACGCCGACCTGGTTGCAGGCGGGGTACTTGTTCTCCTTGGTCGGCTTGCCCTCCTCGAAGAGGACGGCCGTCCGGTAGTCCTTGCTCATGTGCCGGGAGGCGGCGCAGAGCTGGCCCTTCAGCGGGACGGACCACAGCTTGGTGCCCTTGGCCGGGTCGTACGCGGCGACCTCGTACACGCCGGTCTTCACATACGCCTTGTCGGTGATCCAGGAGCCGTGGACGGTGGTGGTGTCGGTGACCTTCGGCTGGAGCAGCTGGAAGGCCACCTTCGCCTTGGTCTCGGCCGGGGCCTTCTCGCCGCCGCCGGCCGGTCCGCCGCCCTTGCCGCCTTCGCCGCCCTTGCCCTCGCCGCCCTCGGCGCCGGCCGAGGACGCCTCGGTCTCCTTGCCGCTGCCGCCGTCGTCACCGCCGGACGCGTACAGGACACCGCCGCCGATGATCAGCACCACCGCGACGGCCGCGGCGACGATGATCTTCATCTGGGTGCTGAACTTCCCGCCGCCGCCGGCCGGCGGCGTCCCGTACTGCTGCTGCATCGGGGTGGTCGGGTAGCCGTACCCCTGCTGCGGGTACCCGCCCGGCTGTCCGGGCGGGGGGCCCTGCGGGTAGCCGTAGCCGGGCTGTCCGGCGGGGCCGCCCGGGGGCGGTGCCTGCGGGTAGCCGTACGCCGGGTCCTGCGGCGGCTGTCCGGGCGGGGGCGTCTGCGGGGCGCCGTAACCGCCGGGCGGCGGGGGCGTCTGCGGGGCGCCGTAACCGCCGGGCGGCGGTGCCTGCGGGGCGCCGAAGCCACCCGCGGGCGGGGTGGGCGCGGAGGGCTGCGGCGGTGCCTGCGGGGGCTGCTTGCTGAAGGCGTCGGAGGGCGGCGGGGCGGGCGCGCCGAAGCCGCCGGGGGGCGGGTCCTGCGGTGCGCCGAAACCGCCCTGGGGCGACTCGTCGTTCGGCTGGGTCATGGCGTGCGTACCTCTGGGGAATCCGAAGAGAAGGGGCTGCGGGTGCCGGGGCGGCCTGTCACTTGCCGAAGGCCATCATGGTCGTCTGCTCCTTCTCCTCCTCGTCGTTGGAGGCGCTGACACGTGTGCTGACGACGACGGAACGGCCGCCCGTCCACACGGTCCTGGAGGTGAAGAAGCCGCTCTCGATCCGGTTGGTGGAGTCGGGGTGCTGGAGCAGGACGGTGGAGGCGCCGCCGGTGGGCGCGAGGGTGGCGATCGCGCCGCCCTTCTCGTAGGTGGGCTCCATGTAGAGCAGCACCTTGCCGGCCTCCATGCCGATCGGCTTGAGGACGCGTCCGGCGGGAGCCGGGGCCTTCCACTTCGGCTTCCCGGTGTCCAGGTCGAAGGCGATGATCCTGTTGGTGCGGCCGCCGGAGCCGCTGGTGTCGTCCTTGGTCGCCCTGTAGAGGGTGTTCGCGTCGGCGGCGATTCCGGTGCAGCCCTCCAGCTGCTCACCGAAGACCGCGAAGTCGTTGCCGCAGTCGACGGAGAACTCGTCGCCCTCGTCGGGGATCATCCCCGAACGCAGTGTGCCGTTCTCCTTGAGGGCGATGACGGCACGCTGCTTCTTCTCGCGCTGGGTGAGCGAGACGACGAGCGGGCTCACCGAGTAGACCTTCTCGACCTCCCAGCCGCGCTTGGGCTCGTAGGTCCACTTGGCCTTGCCGGTGGCCGGGTCGAGCTCCTGGATCCGGTGCTGCGGGTTGTCCAGGTCGTCGGTGCGGCAGCTGGCGGCGGCGATCAGCTTGGGGCCGCCCGCGAAGGCGAACGGCTTGCAGGTGCCGGAGGGGGTGGCGAACAGCTCCTTGCCGTCGCTGACGCGGTAGGCGTTGGAGTTGCCGGTGCGGCCGACTGTCACGGTGTCGCCGCTGATCGCCAGGCCGATGTCGCCCAGCAGGTCCCAGGCGCCGTTCTGTTCGACCGACTTCTTCCAGCCGGCCTTGCCGGTGTTGAGGTCGATCATCTGGAGGTCGGCGCAGTCCGCCTTGTCGGTGGTGCCGTTCATGACACCGATGACGATCTTGCCGTCGGCGGTGGGGTTGTGCGGTGCCGCGCACAGGTCGGCGGGGAGCTTCAGGGTCCACTTCTGCTTGCCGTCGGCCAGCGAGTAGCCGGAGACCGAGCGGTACATGCCCCTGACGAGGGTGTCGCCGACGGTCCAGGGGCCGTGTACGTCCGCGCCGTTGCGGGGCAGGTCGATGTCGTTCTTGGCCAGCCAGAGCACCTTCGCCTCGCCCGGCTTGCGGCCGGCGTTGAGGTCGTCGTCCGTCTCCCGGCCGTCCCCCTTGCCGTCGCCCTCGTCGACGGTGGGCGAGGCGCTCGGCTCGTCCGTGCCCGGGCCGGGTCCGGCGACCGGCTTCTTCGGGTCGTCGCCGCCGCTGGTGGCGAGGTAGACGCCACCGCCGACGACGAGCAGTACGGCGAGGGCCGCGCCGATGACGACGGCGGGCTTCCCCTTGAGGAACCCGCCGCCGGACCCGCCGGGCGCGGGCGCCCCGGGGTGCTGCTGCTGCGGGTAGCCGTAACCGCCGGGACCCGGCTGACCGTACGGGCCGGGGGGCGGCGGGTTCTGCCCGTACGGGCCGGGCGGCTGCTGACCGTACGGACCGGGCTGCTGGTTGTACGGACCCGGCTGCTGGTTGTACGGGCCGGGCTGCTGACCGTACGGACCCGGCTGCTGGCTGTACGGGCCGGGGCCCTGCGGGTAGCCGTAACCGGGCTGCGCGGGCGGTGTCTGCGGTGCGGACGGGGGTGCCTGCGGCGGGGCCGCGGGGGGCGGCGGGGCCTGGGGCGGCGGCTGAGGGGTCCCCTGCGGCGGCTCCTGCGGAGCCCCGAAGCCTCCCTGCGGCGGTTGCTGGCTGGGCGGCTGGGTCATCAGCACGTCCCCCTTCGTGCGGTGCGGTCCGGTGCCCGGTTCGGCCTCCCCCGCGATTCCGGCGGGTGCGTTCCCCCGGAAGGAGCGAACCGGGCACGGAGTGCGCGGTGTGACGACAGTCGAGCGGGGCTTCTTTGTACCACCCGCCCAGCACCGGGCACCGGTTCGGTCCAGCCCCTGTTCCCAAGGGCGAACCGGCCCGTGATGCCGCCGTTATGCGCCCGTGGGCGCCTGTCGGCGAGGAAAGAACCGGACGGTACGTCACATGGGCGCGCCCCGGGCCGTTTTCCCCCCGCGCCCTCCCCCGCGCCCCCTCGCCTCCCCGTCACGGGCGGGCCGGGACCGGACTCCGGTCAGGCGTCCTCGGCCAGCTCCAGCCAGCGCATCTCCAGCTCATCGCGCTCCGCGACGAGCTCGCGCAGCTCGGCGTCCAGCTTCGCCACCTTCTCGAAGTCGGTGGCGTGGGCGGCGATCTGCGCGTGCAGCTCGGTCTCCCGGGTGGACATCTTGTCGAGCTGCCGCTCGACCTTCTGCAGTTCCTTCTTGGCCGCCCGCGCCGCCTGCGGCGAGACCGTGTTCACCGGGGCCGCCTTGGGCGCGGCCGGGGCGGCGGCGGACGCGGGGGTGGCAGCCGCCTCCATCTGGTGCCTGCGCTCCAGGTACTCGTCGACCCCGCGCGGCAGCATCCGCAGCGACCTGTCACCGAGCAGGGCCATCACCCGGTCCGTGGTCCGCTCGATGAAGAACCGGTCGTGGGAGATGACGATCATCGATCCGGGCCAGCCGTCGAGGAGGTCCTCCAGCTGGGTCAGGGTCTCGATGTCGAGGTCGTTGGTCGGCTCGTCGAGGAAGAGGACGTTGGGCTCGTCCATCAGCAGCCGCAGGATCTGGAGCCGCCGCCGCTCACCGCCGGAGAGGTCCCCGACGGGCGTCCACTGCTTCTCCTTGGAGAAGCCGAACTGCTCGCACAGCTGGCCGGCGGTCATCTCGCGGCCCTTGCCGAGGTCGACCCGGTCGCGTACCTGCTGCACGGCCTCCAGGACGCGCAGGTTCTTGTCCAGTTCGGCGACCTCCTGCGAGAGGTAGGCCAGCTTGACGGTCCTGCCCACGACGATCTTCCCGGCCGCGGGCTGGACGTCGCCCTGGCTGCGGGCCGCGTCGGCGAGCGCGCGCAGCAGGGAGGTCTTGCCCGCGCCGTTCACCCCGACCAAGCCGATGCGGTCGCCGGGGCCGAGCTGCCAGGTGAGGTGGGTGAGCAGGGTCTTGGGTCCGGCCTGGACCGTCACGTCCTCCAGGTCGAAGACCGTCTTCCCGAGCCGGGCGTTGGCGAACTTCATCAGCTCGCTGGTGTCGCGCGGCGGCGGTACGTCCGCGATCAGTTCGTTGGCCGCCTCGATGCGGAAGCGCGGCTTGGACGTACGGGCGGGGGCGCCGCGCCGCAGCCAGGCCAGCTCCTTGCGCATGAGGTTCTGCCGCTTGGCCTCCTCGGTCGCGGCGATCCGCTCGCGCTCGGCCCGCGCGAAGACGTAGTCGCTGTAGCCACCCTCGTACTCGTGGACCGCACCGCGCTGGACGTCCCACATGCGGGTGCAGACCTGGTCGAGGAACCAGCGGTCGTGGGTGACGCAGACGAGCGCGGAACGCCGGGCCCGCAGGTGCCCGGCCAGCCAGGAGATGCCCTCGACGTCGAGGTGGTTGGTGGGCTCGTCGAGGACGATCAGGTCCTGCTCGGCGATGAGCAGCTTCGCCAGGGCGATCCGTCGCCGCTCGCCGCCGGAGAGGGGGGCGATGACGGTGTCCAGGCCGTGTTCGAACCCGGGGAGGGCCAGGCCGCCGAACAGGCCGGTGAGCACGTCCCGGATCTTGGCGCTGCCCGCCCACTCGTGGTCGGCGAGATCGCCGATGACCTCGTGGCGGATGGTGGCCTGCGGGTCCAGCGAGTCGTGCTGGGTCAGGACACCGAGGCGCAGTCCGCCGTTGTGCGTGACGCGGCCGGTGTCGGCCTCCTCCAGCTTGGCGAGCATCCGGATGAGCGTCGTCTTGCCGTCGCCGTTACGGCCGACGACACCGATCCGGTCGCCCTCGGAGACACCGAGGGATACGCCGTCGAGCAGGGCACGGGTGCCGTACACCTTGCTGACCTGCTCGACATTGACCAGATTGACGGCCATTTCACTCCTGTCCGGGGGGTCCACACCGAGGGGGACCGCTCGACGTGTGCTCGACGTCCCAGGGTAGTCGCCGCCGCCGGTGCGGTAGCGTGCGGCGACCGGCCACGGGGCCGGTCCGCAGGTCAGCGGGGTGCGGACACATCCGCGGGTGGGGACTTCATGACACGGGGCACGGTGCGTAGCGCTCTTCGGGCGGTCCTGGCGGCGGGTCCGGCCGCTCTCGCCCTGGCCGGCTGCTCGGCGGACGGCGTCGGGGCCGGTTCGAAGGCGCCGGCGGAGCGGCCGGCCGTGGACGGCGGTACCGGCACGAAGGCTCCCCTCGCGAAGGGCCCGCGGCTCGGTGCGGCCGGCTCCGCGTGCGAACTGCCGGTCATCTTCGACCTGGCCGCGGACTGGGAGCCGGAGGCCGTCGATGTGGACCCCGGAGCCGACTTCACGGCCCTGGCCGAGCAGGGCACGGTGGTCCTGGTCTGCGAGATCGACGCCAAACCGGCCGGCCACATCGGCTACCTCCGGGTCTGGACGGGCACGCCGCCGGGCACGGGCGCGGGCCCCGATACGGACCCGAAGGCCGTGCTGGAGGCGTTCGTCGCGGACGAACCGGGAGCGGGCGAGGCCGTGTACACCCCGGTGAAGGCGGGTTCCGTGGCGGCGGCGGAGGTCACCTACACGGTGGGCGGCGAGGCGCGGGACGAGCCGGGGCCCGGGCGCGCCTTCGCCCTCACCACCCCCGAGGGCCCGGTCGTGGTGCATCTGGGCGGGCCGGACCTCGAAGAGCACCGGCGGATGCTGCCCGCCTACGAACTGGCGAAGAAGAGCCTTCGGCTGAACTGAGCCGAGACGAGCCGGGGGCCGGGAGCCGGTACCAAGGCCCGTCCTCCCCGCTTCCGCCGTGCGGCCGGGGACGGGGCCACGTACCGTCCCGTGCCGCCCCTACGGCCGCTGGACCGTCGCCCCCGGGGCCGGTGACACCGCCACCCGTGTGCTGCGGCAGGTGCCCGAGGCCGCCAGGGCGCCGGCCACCTTCCGCGCCGACTCCTCGTCCGCCGCCAGGAACGCCGTGGTCGGCCCGGACCCCGAGACCAGGGCCGCCAGGGCGCCCGCGGCGGTGCCCGCCTCCAGGGTGCCGGCCAGCGAGGGGCGCAGCGAGAGTGCGGCGGCTTGCAGGTCGTTGCTCAGCGTATCCGCGAGCGCTGCGGCGTCCCCCTTGCGCAGGGCGTCCAGGAGGGCGGGGGAGGCGGCCGGCTCCGGGACGTCCGTGCCGGCGGTGAGCCGGTCGAACTCGCCGTACACCGCCGGGGTGGAGAGCCCTCCGTCGGCGACCGCGAAGACCCAGTGGAAGGTGCCGCCCACCTCGACGGGCGTCAGCAGCTCGCCCCGGCCGACGCCCAGCGCCGCGCCGCCGAGCAGGCTGAAGGGCACGTCGCTGCCCAGCTCCGCGCAGATGGCGAGCAGCTCCTCCTGCCCGGCGCCGGTGGACCAGAGGGCGTCGCAGGCCAGCAGCGCCGCGGCGCCGTCCGCGCTGCCGCCCGCCATACCGCCGGCGACGGGGATGTCCTTGGCGATGTGGATGTGCACATCGGGTGCGATGCCGTACCGCTCGGCCAGGGCGAGGGCGGCGCGGGCCGCGAGGTTGGTGCGGTCCAGCGGGACCTGTGCGGCGTCCGGGCCGGAACAGGTGACGCGCAGGGCGTCGGCCGGGGTGACGGTGACCTCGTCGTAGAGGCCCACCGCGAGGAAGACGTTGGCCAGGCCGTGGAAGCCGTCGGGGCGCGCGGCACCGACCGCGAGCTGGACGTTGACCTTGGCGGGCACCCGGACGGTGACGCTCATGAACCGCTCCCGGGGGTCTTGTCCACGGCGGATCCGTCCACCGCGGATCCGTCCACCGCGGGCCTGTCCCCGACGGGCTTGTTCTCGGCGACGGCGGCGAACTCCTCGACCGTCAGCGACTCGCCCCGGGCCTGCGGCGAGACGCCCGCCGCGACCAGGGCCGCCTCGGCGGCCGGTGCGGAGCCGGCCCATTCGGCCAGGGCCGCGCGCAGGGTCTTGCGGCGCTGGGCGAAGGCGGCGTCGACCACGGCGAAGACCTCGGCGCGGCTCGCGGTGGTCCTGATCGGTTCGGCACGGCGCACCAGCGACACCAGGCCGGAGTCGACGTTGGGGGCGGGCCAGAACACGTTGCGGCCGATGGAACCGGCGCGCTTCACCTCGGCGTACCAGGCGGCCTTGACGGAGGGGACGCCGTAGACCTTGTTACCGGGCCGGGCGGCCAGCCGGTCCGCGACCTCGGCCTGCACCATCACCAGGGTCCGCTCGATGGTCGCGAAGCGCTCCAGCATCGTGAGCAGCACGGGTACGGCGACGTTGTACGGAAGGTTGGCGACCAGCGCCGTCGGCGCCGGGCCGGGCAGTTCGGTCACCAGCATGGCGTCGGAGTGGACCAGGGCGAAGCGGCCGGCACGCTCCGGGAGCCGGGCGGCGACGGTGGCCGGGAGGGCCGCCGCGAGCACGTCGTCGATCTCGACGGCGACGACCCGGTCGGCCGCCTCCAACAGCGCCAGGGTCAGCGACCCCAGTCCGGGCCCGACCTCGACGACCACGTCGTCGGGCCGCACCCCGGCGGTCCGGACGATCCGGCGGACCGTGTTGGCGTCGATGACGAAGTTCTGGCCGCGCTGCTTCGTGGGGCGTACGCCCAGCGCTGCGGCCAGCTCGCGAATGTCTGCGGGGCCCAGGAGGGCGTCGGGCTCTGTGGTGCTCACCCGGTAAGCCTACGGCCGGTGCGGGCGGCGGAGCTCCCGCACCGGCCCGGGCGGCGCGAAGGGCCCGCCCGGTCCGCGTTCCCGCCGGCGGCCGTGCGGGCCGGGTCAGAAGTCGAAGGCCCGCGCGGTGTTGTCGTAGACGGCGGCGGCCAGCTCCTCCTCGCCGATGCCCCGCACCTGCGCCATCGCCCGGAGCGTCACCGGGATCAGGTAGGGCGCGTTCGGCCGCCCCCGGTAGGGCGCCGGGGTGAGGAAGGGGGCGTCCGTCTCCACGAGGACGAGGCCGAGCGGTGCCACGGCCAGCGCGTCACGCAGCGGCTGGGCGTTCTTGAAGGTGACGTTGCCGGCGAACGACATGAAGTACCCGGCCGCCGCGCACTCCCGTGCCATCTCGGCGTCCCCCGAGTAGCAGTGGAAGACGGTCCGCTCGGGGGCGCCCGCGTCGGCGAGGATCCGCAGCACGTCCGCGTGGGCCTCCCGGTCGTGGATGACCAGCGCCTTGCCGTGCCGCTTGGCGATCTCGATGTGCGCCCGGAACGACTCCTCCTGTGCGGCGACCCCCTCGGGGCCCGTACGGAAGTAGTCGAGACCGGTCTCCCCGACCCCGCGTACGTGGTCGAGGGCGGCCAGGGCGTCGATCTCGGCGAGCGCCTCGTCCAGGGCGGCCTTCCCGCCCGCCTCCCTGGCTTCCTGGCGCGACCAGCCGTCCGGGTCGCCCAGGACGATGCGCGGCGCCTCGTTGGGGTGGAGGGCGACGGCGGCGTGCACGGCGGGGTGGGCGGCCGCCGTCTCGGCCGCCCAGCGCGAACCCTTCACGTCACAGCCCACCTGGACGACGGTGGTCACGTTGACCGCCGCGGCCCGCGCCAGGCCCTCCTCGACGGTTCCGTCCTGCATGTCCAGATGGGTGTGCGAGTCGGCCACCGGAACGGCGAGGGGCTCGGGCAGCGGAGGGGCTTCGGTACGGCTCATGCCCGCACTCTACGAAAGGCGGGCCCGCGCCGCGGCGGCCGAGCGCACCCGCCGTCCTCACACCGGGCGCGGCGGTGGCCGGGGCGCCGGTCACCGCCGCCCCGGCCGGTCACCGCCGGTGGAAGGGGCGCAGCAGGCCGGACAGCTGCCGGTGGTGCGGCCGCGCGGCGCCCCCGGCCGGCGCGAGGGCGGCCGGGGACCGCCCGGCCTCCCCGGCCGCCTGCCGTTCCGCGGCCTCACGTTCCGCGGCCTGCCGTTCCGCCGCTTCACGGGCCGCCGCCTTGCGGGCCGCCGCCTCACGGGCCGCGGCCTTGCGGGCCGCCCTGCGGGGCGGGAGCAACTGCTGGGCCAGCGAGACCCGGCCGGCCCGCATGATCCGGACGACATGGCCCTCGCAGTTCGCGCAGGTCGGCGTGGACAGGGGCGAGGGCACCCGCTCCCCGTTCGCCCGGTACACGACGTACGGGCGGCCGGACCCGTCCACGTGGTGCTCTATCTCGTAGGCCTGTTCCCAGCCGTATCCGCATCTCATGCACGCGAAGGCGTACGCCTCGTGCACGGTGGTCGCTGCGATCTCACTCATGCCCGCTCCTCTTGTCCGCCGGACAAGCACACTCCGGCAAGCACCCCGGTCCGATGGGACCCGGAGGGGTGGTCCACCCTCCAGTGGACTCCTCCGGGGACGGCGGCGCACCGGACCTGCCGAGTGTTGAGGCACTCTTGGGCTCCGCATGGCCCAGCCTCTTCGCGCGGGCCCCTCACACGGCTCGCGCTTTACTTTTCGGGTTACTTTTCAGGCTAGACCTTTACCCTGGTCCCGTCCGGTCCGGTCCGCGTTCTTCGCCGCGACCACCGCGTCGAACACCTCCCGCTTGGGCAGTTGCGCCTCGGCGGCGACCGCCGCGATGGCCTCCTTGCGCCGCTCCCCCGCCTCCTCGCGCACCCGCACCCTGCGCACCAGTTCCATCGCGTCCGGCTTCTCCCCGGTGGTGGCGGGCGCCCCCTCGACCACGACGGTGATCTCGCCCCGCACCCCGTCGGCGGCCCACACGGCCAGTTCACCCAGCGGTCCCCGCTTCACCTCCTCGTACGTCTTGGTCAGCTCCCGGCACACCGCGGCGCGGCGGTCCGCGCCGAACACCTCGGTCATCGCGGCCAGGGTGTCGTCCAGCCGGTGCGGGGCTTCGAAGAAGACCATCGTGCGCCGTTCGTCCGCGACCTCCCGCAGCTTCCCGAGCCGCTCGCCCGCCTTGCGCGGCAGGAAGCCCTCGAAGCAGAACCGGTCCACGGGAAGGGCGGAGAGCGCCAGCGCGGTCAGCACCGCGGACGGCCCGGGCACGGCGGTGACCCTGATGTCCCGTTCCACGGCCGCCGCGACGAGCCGGTAGCCGGGGTCCGACACGGACGGCATGCCCGCGTCGGTCACCAGCAGCACCCGCGCGCCTCCCGCCAGCGCCTCGACCAGTTCGGGGGTGCGCGCCGACTCGTTGCCCTCGAAGTAGGAGACGACGCGCCCCGACGTGTGGACGCCCAGCGCCTGGGTGAGCCTGCGCAGCCGCCGGGTGTCCTCGGCGGCCACCACGTCGGCGGCCTCCAGTTCGGCGGCGAGCCTCGGCGGGGCGTCCGCCACATCGCCGATGGGGGTCCCTGCGAGTACGAGCGTTCCAGTCGTTCCAGTCACATCGGCCATCCTCCCAGCACGGACGTCACCCCTCGCACAGATGCGTTCCCTACGATGGCGCGGTGACGAGTACTGCGCCCGAAGCCCGGCAGGGCAACGACGCCGGGGACCGCGCCGGCGACCAGCCGCCGTCCTGGCAGCAGCGGCTGCGCCGCTTCGGTTACACCCCGCGGCCGGAGACAGGGCTGCGCGAACGCCTGGTGCCGCCGTACACCAGCCCAGGACGCCAGTTCTGGGACGTGCTCGCCGTGCCGCCGTCCCTGGCCGGCCGGCTGGTGCGCTGGTCCGCCTGGGGCGGGCCGCTGCTGGTGGCGCTGGTGGCCGGGGCGCTGCGGTTCTGGAACCTCGGCAGCCCGAAGGCGGTGATATTCGACGAGACGTACTACGCCAAGGACTCCTGGGCACTGATCAACCAGGGGTACGAGGGCGCCTGGCCCAAGGACGTCGACAAGCTGATTCTCCAGGACCCGTCCTCGGTGCCGGTCCCCGTGGAACCGGGTTACGTCGTCCACCCGCCCGTCGGCAAGTGGATCATCGGCCTCGGGGAGCAGCTCTTCGGGTTCACGCCGTTCGGCTGGCGCTTCATGGTGGCGCTGCTGGGCACCGTCTCGGTCCTGATGCTGTGCCGGATCGGCCGCAGGCTGTTCCGCTCGACGTTCCTGGGCTGCCTGGCGGGCACGCTGCTGGCCGTGGACGGGCTGCACTTCGTGATGAGCCGGACCGCGCTGCTGGACCTCGTCCTGATGTTCTTCGTGCTGGCGGCCTTCGGCTGCCTGCTCGTCGACCGCGACCGGTCACGCCGCAAGCTGGCCGCCGCGCTGCCGGTCGACGAGGACGGTGTGCTGCGGCCGGACGCCGGTGTGGCCGAGAACCTGCGCCTCGGATGGCGCCCCTGGCGGCTCGCCGCCGGCCTGATGCTCGGCCTGGCGTTCGCCACGAAGTGGAACGGGCTGTACATCCTGGCCGCGTTCGGTGTGATGACGGTCCTCTGGGACGTCGGCGCGCGCCGCACGGCCGGGGCCCTGCAGCCGTACCGGGCCGTGGTGCTGCGCGACCTGCTCCCCGCCTTCCTCTCGACGGTGCCGGTCGCCCTCGCCACGTACCTCGCGTCCTGGACCGGCTGGATCGTCACGGACAAGGGCTACTACCGCGACTGGGCGGCCACCGCGGGCCGGGACAGCAGTTGGTCGTGGCTTCCGGACTGGCTGCGCAGCCTGTGGCACTACGAGACCCAGGTGTACGAGTTCCACGTCGGCCTGACCTCGGGCCACACCTACGAGTCCAACCCGTGGAGCTGGATCGTGCTGGGCCGGCCCGTCTCGTACTTCTACGAGGAGCAGGCGGGCTGTGCGGCCTCGGAGACCGGCAAGTGCGCCCGTGAGGTCCTGGCGATCGGTACCCCGCTGCTCTGGTGGGCGGCCTGTGCCGCCCTGCTGTACGTGCTGTGGCGCTGGGCCTTCCGGCGCGACTGGCGCGCGGGTGCCATCGCGTGCGGGGTCGCGGCGGGCTGGGTGCCGTGGTTCTTCTACCAGGAGCGGACGATCTTCCTGTTCTACGCGGTCGTGTTCGTCCCCTTCCTGTGCCTGGCGGTGACGATGATGGTCGGCGCGCTGCTCGGCCCGGCGTCCCAGGCGGGCGGCGTGCGGGAGGAGACGGACGGAGGCGGCGGGAAGGAGAGCGCCGGGGAGGGGTTCGCCGGGAAGGAGTTCGCCGAGGAGGAGGGCGTCGGGGAGGGAGATCCCGCCGGCGAGCGGAGACGGACGGTGGGCGCCGTCGTCGCCGGTGTGCTGGTGCTCCTGATCATCTGGAACTTCGTCTACTTCTGGCCCGTCTACACCGGCGCCTCGCTCCCGGAGAACGCCTGGCGGGACCGCATGTGGCTGGACAGCTGGATCTGAGCGGACCGGACCGGCGACCGGCCGGAAACCGGCGCGGTGGGAGCCGGCCGGGGTCGGTAAGCGCTCTCACGGCGCGGTTCCGGTCCGGTAACGGCCGCCTCGTGTGTCACAGCCGTCCCGTAGAGTCCCGAGGAAATCCCCTTGGACTTGAACGCGTTCAAGGGGGCTACGGGGAGGGGGAAGCGCTCGCATGCGCAGTGGAGCGAAGGTCGCGGTGATCGGCGGGGCGTTCGTCCTGCTGGCCGGGGGAGCCGGCTACGGGGCGTACAACGTGCTCGGACTCGGCGGGACCGGCGGCACGGGCACCACGTCCGCGTCCGGGGAGGTGAAGACGGGCCCGCCGACCGAGGAGGAGATAGCCGAGACCTCGAAGGACTTCCTCGACGCGTGGGCCTCCGGGGACGCCGCCGCGGCGGCGGTGCTGACGAACAACCAGACGGCGGCCGAACCGCTGCTGACCGGGTACACCGAGGACGTGCACGTCAGCAAGGCCGTGATCACCCCGGGCCAGGCCGTCGGCGCGAAGGTCCCGTACACGGTGAAGGCCACGGTGTCGTACGAGGGGAAGAGCAAGCCCTGGTCGTACTCCTCCGAACTGACCGTGGTGCGCGGCCTGACCACCGGCCGGGCGCTGGTCGACTGGCAGCCGGCGGTGATCCACCCGCAGCTGACCGAGGGCGCGGTGCTGAGGACCGGGGAGTCCTCGACGGCGGCGATCGAGGCCGTCGACCACAACGGCAAGGTGCTGGACAAGGAGACGTACCCGTCGCTGGGGCCGGTCCTGGACACCCTGCGCCAGAAGTACGGTGACAAGGCGGGCGGATCCCCCGGTATCGAGACCTGGATCGAGCCGGCCGACGAGAAACTGCCGGACACCACCCTGCTGACCCTCACCGAGGGGAAACCGGGCAAGCTGCGGACCACGCTGGACGCGGACGTCCAGGCGGCGGCCGAGAAGGCGGTCAAGCAGTTCGGCGAGGCGTCCGTGGTGGCCGTGAAGCCGTCCACCGGCGCGATCCGCGCGGTCGCGAACAGCCCGGTGACCGAGTTCAACGCGGCCCTGCAGGGCAAGCAGGCACCCGGCTCCACCTTGAAGATCGTGACGGCCGCGATGCTGATGGAGAAGGGCCTCGCCTCGGCGGGCAAGCCGGCGGAGTGCCCGAAGGACGTGCTCTACCAGGGCCGCAGCTTCCACAACCTCGACCACTTCGAACTGCCGGCCGGCTCCCCCTTCACCACCAGCTTCGCCCGGTCCTGCAACACCGCCTTCATCAAGCTGATCGACGACACCAAGGACGACTCCGCCCTCCCCAAGGAGGCCCGGGAGGTCTTCGGGATCGGACTGGACTGGCAGACCGGTGTGGTCACCTTCGACGGCAGCGTGCCGGACGAGACCGGCGGTGAGGCGGCGGCCCAGTACATCGGGCAGGGCACCGTCCAGATGAACGCCCTCAACGTGGCGTCCATCACCGCGACCGCCCGCACCGGGACGTTCCGCCAGCCGATCCTGGTGGCCCCCGAGCTGGACGGCCGTCAGATCGCCACCGCCTCGCGCTCGTTGCCGCAGAACGTCACCGCACAGCTCAACGACATGATGCGGGCCACCGCGAGCTGGGGCACCGGCAAGGCCGCCATGGCCTCCGTCGGCGGCGACAAGGGCGCCAAGACCGGCTCCGCCGAGGTCGACGGACAGGGCACCTCCAACAGCTGGTTCACCGGTTTCAGCAACGACCTCGCGGCGGCCGCGGTCGTCCAGTCCGGCGGCCACGGCGGCGACGCGGCCGGCCCGGTCGTGGCGGCGGTCCTGCGCGCCGGTCCCTGAGCCGGTGGTCCTGCGCGCCGGTCCCTGAACCGGCGGTCCCTGAACCGGCGCGCAGGACCTCCGGTGCCTGAACCGCCGGTGCCTGAACCGCCGGTGCCTGAACCGCCGGTGCCGCCGGGGCGTCATCCGCTCCCGGCGGCACCCCGCGGCCGGTCACTCCCCCCGCATCGCCTTCCGGAAGCCCGTGTTGACGCCCATCAGCCCGCCGTCCACCCGCAGCGTCGTCCCGGTGACCCAGGCCGCGTCCCCGGACGCCAGGAAGGCCACGGCCGCGGCGATGTCCTCCGGCTCGCCGAGCCGGCCCAGCGGGTACAGCCCGGCCGCCCGCGCCAGGTCGTCGTCGCGGCCCGCCCACGCGGCGGTGCGGATGGTGCCGGGGGCCACCAGGTTGACGCGTACGCCGCGCGGTCCGGCGTGGCCGGCGAGCGTACGGGTCAGGGAGGCCAGGCCCGCCTTGGCGGCGCTGTACGCGTGGCCGCCGAAGTCCTGTTCGCCGTTGACCGAGCCGATGTTGACGATCGCGCCCCGCCCGGAGGCCGCCAGGTGCCCCAGCGCGGCCCGGGAGCAGCGGTAGGCGCCGGTCAGCGTGATGTCGAGGGTGCGGGCCCAGGCCGCCTCGTCCTCGTCCTCGAAGAGCGGGGCGTCCTCGTGGTTGGCGTAGGCGTTGTTGACCAGGACGTCGAGGCCGCCGAAGGCGGCGACGGCGTGCGCCACCGCCGCGCCGACGGCCTCGGCGTCGCCCACGTCGCAGGCCAGCCAGGCGGCGGTGCCGCCCTGTTCGCGTATCTGCCCGGCCGTGCGGGCGGCCCGGTCGCCGTCCAGGTCGGTGACGAGGACGGCGGCGCCCTCCGTGGCCAGCCGGCGGGCCGTGGCGGCGCCGATGCCCTGGCCCGCGCCGGTGACGAGTGCGGTGTGGCCGTGGAAACGTGCGGTGCGGATGTCAGTCACCCGCCGACCGTATCGCCCGGATCAGGGCCTGGGCACGGGGATCGGCGGTGACCCCCTTCTGCAGGCCGTTGGTCACATAGCCGAGGGCGGTGCCGGACTCGGGGTCGGCGAAGCCCAGCGAGCCGCCCCGGCCGGGGTGTCCGAAGGAGCCGGGCGCCAGCAGCGGGGCGGCCGGGCCGTGCAGCATGTAGCCGAGGCCGAAGCGGGTGTTGACCACCAGCACCCGGTCGGGCCCCGCGGACTCCTCGGTGCGGGCCAGGGTCAGGGTGGCGGGCGCGAACAGCCTCTGCCCGTCGTCCACTTCGCCGATCATCGCCGCGTAGCAGCGGGCCAGGCCGCGTGCGGTGGCCACTCCGTTGGAGGCGGGCAGCTCGGCCGCCCGGTAGCCGGGGTCGTTCTCGTCCGGGAGGGGGTCGATGGCCCCGAAGGACCGCCGGGTCAGGGAGCCGGGGTCGCGGTAGGCCTCGACCACGGACCGCTTGGGCCGCATCCGCAGGGCGCCGCCCCCGTCGCCGGCCGCCGGGGGCTCGACCGGGCCGAGCCGGCCGATCCGGTGGGCCTCGTCGGCGGGGAGGCCGAACCAGAAGTCCAGGCCGAGCGGACGGGCGATCTCCTCGGCGATCCAGCGCCCGATGGTGCGGCCGGTGACCCTGCGCACCAGTTCGCCGATGATCCAGCTGTAGGTCTGGGCGTGGTAGCCGTGGTCCTCCCCGGGCTCCCACCAGGGCCGCTGCGCGGCGACCGCCCGCGGCCCGGTGACCCCGTCGGCCGCCTGGGCGGGGGTCAGCGGGGTGTCGAGGGCGGCCACCCCGGCGCGATGCGCCAGGAGGTGGCGTACCAGGACGCGTTCCTTGCCGTTCGCCTTGAACTCCGGCCAGTAGGTGCCGACGGGCGCGTCCAGGTCCAGCTGCCCGCGCTGGTGCAGCAGCAGCGGCACGGCGGCGGCGACGCCCTTCCCGGCGGAGCGGACGATCTGCACGGTGTCCACGGCCCAGGGTTCGCTGCCGTCGACGTCCCGGGTGCCGGCCCACAGGTCCACCACCTTGTGGCCGTGCCGGTAGACGGCCACGGCCGCGCCCCGCTCGCCGCGCTGTTCGAAGTTACGGACGAAGGCGTCCCGCACCGCCTCGAACCCTGGTGCCACCGTGCCCCGTACGTCCACGCCTGCTCCCGCACTCCCGCTCATCCCTCCATGGTGCATCGCACCCCGGGCGGAACGGCTGGCGGGTCGCCGTCCGTTCACCCCCGCGGTACGACCTCTCATCCCCGCGGTACGGCCACGGAGCGCGGATCGAACCCGAAGGGCAGCTCCAGCCGGTGCCGGCGCATCAGCGCGGCGTCACACAGGAGTTCCTGCGTACGGTCGTCGGCGGCGATGACGCCGTCGCTGAGGATGACGGCGCGCGGGCAGAGTTCGAGCGCGTACGGCAGGTCGTGGGTGACCATCAGCACGGTGACGTCCAGGGCCCGCAGGATGTCGGCGAGTTCACGGCGGGACGCCGGGTCCAGGTTGGAGGACGGCTCGTCCAGGACGAGGATCTCCGGTTCCATCGCGAGGACGGTGGCGACGGCGACCCGGCGGCGCTGGCCGAAGGAGAGGTGGTGCGGGGGCCTGGCCGCGAACTCCTCCATCCCCACGCGTGCGAGCGCGGCCGTGACCCGCTCCTCCAGTTCCGCCCCGCGCAGTCCGGCGGCGGCGGGCCCGAAGGCCACGTCCTCCCGTACGGTCGGCATGAACAGCTGGTCGTCGGGGTCCTGGAAGACGATGCCGACCCGGCGCCGGATCTGCGCCAGGTTCTCCTTGCGTACGGGCAGTCCGGCGACGCGGACGCTTCCCGCGCCCGCTTCGAGGATGCCGTTGAGGTGCAGGACGAGGGTGGTCTTGCCCGCCCCGTTGGGGCCGAGGAGGGCGACGCGCTCGCCCCGGCCGACGGTGAGGTCGACCCCGAAGAGGGCCTGGTGGCCGTCGGGGTAGGCGTACGCGAGTCCGCTGACTTCGAGGGAGGGCGCGGGTCGGGAGGGTCGGCTCATACGGTCCATCCCAGCAGACAGACTCCGAGGGCGAGCAGGGGGAGCACCGAGGCGTACGCCCACTGGGCCCGGGAGGCGGTCACCTCGTCGATCACCGGCATGGTGCCGGTGTATCCGCGGCTGATCATCGCGAGGTGGACGCGTTCACCGCGTTCGTAGGAGCGGATGAACAGGGCGCCCGCCGTCTTGGCCAGGACCCCCCAGTGCCGGATGCCGCGCGCCTCGAAGCCCCGCGAGCGGCGGGCGATCGACATGCGCCGCAGCTCGTCGGTGATCACGTCGCCGTACCGGAGCATGAAGGACGCGATCTGCACGAGCAGCGGGGGCAGCCTAAGGCGCTGGAGGCCCAGCAGCAGGGAGCGCAGTTCGGTGGTGGAGGCGAGCAGTACCGAGGCGGCCACCCCGAGGGTGCCCTTGGCGAGGACGTTCCAGGCGCCCCAGAGGCCGGGGACGCTGACGGTCAGGCCGAGCAGCTCGGTCCGCTCCCCGGGTACGACGAACGGCATGAGCAGCGCGAACGCCACGAAGGGCACCTCGATGACCAGCCGCTTCAGCAGGAAGCCCGCCGGGACGCGGGCCAGGGCGGCGGCTCCGGCGAGCAGCGCCGCGTACAGCGCGAAGGCCCACATCGCCTCGCGCGGGGTGGAGACCACGGCCACGACGAAGCAGAGGACCGCGACCAGCTTGCAGTGGGGCGGCAGGCGGTGCACCGGGGAGTGGCCGTGCCGGTAGAGGGCGTGGGCGTGGCCGGCGCCCATGTCAGCGGGTTCCCTGCGGGGTGTGGTCCGCTTCCCGCCGGGTGCGGCGGCGCACGGCCCAGAACACCCCGCTGCCGACGACGACCGTGGCACCGACCCCGATCACCCCGGCGAGGCCGCCGGAGATCCGGGTGTTCTCGACTCCCTCCACGCCGTAGTCGGCGAGCGGCGAGTCGGCCGCCCCGTGCTCCTTGGCGTTCTTGTCGATGCCCTGGTCGGTGGCGACCTTCTCCAGTCCGTCCGGGGCGGCCGAGGCGTAGAAGGAGAGAAACCCGGCGAGGACGACCGCCAGGGCCAGCCCGGCTGCCCTGAGGGGGCGCGTGGAGCGGGTGCGGGCGGCGGAGGGCGCCGGTTCCGCGGCCGGGGCGTCGACGAGCTCGCCGTCGACGCGGAGCTTGAGCGGGGCCGTGAGCCCGCGCGCGCCGTGCACCAGGTCGGGGCGTACGGCCAGCACCGCGCCGACGGTCAGCGCGGTGATGAACGCCTCGCCGACGCCGATCAGGACGTGCACACCGACCATCGCGGTGAGGACCTTGCCCAGGGGTACGTCGGTGGTCCCGCCGATCGCGTAGACCAGGGTGAAGGCGGCGGCCGCGGCCGGCACCGAGACCAGCGCGGCGAGGAAGGCGGCCGCGGTCGTCGAGCGGCGGGTGCGGGGCAGCACACCGGTCAGCGCGCGGAAGAGGGCGTAGGAGACGACGACGGTGACGACGCCCATGACCGTGATGTTCACGCCCAGCGCCGTGAGGCCGCCGTCGGCGAAGAGGATGCCCTGCATCAGCAGCACGACGGCGATGCACAGGACCCCGGTGTACGGTCCGACGAGGATCGCCGCGAGCGCGCCGCCCAGCAGGTGTCCGCTGGTCCCGGCGGCCACGGGGAAGTTCAGCATCTGCACCGCGAAGATGAACGCCGCCACCAGTCCGGCCAGCGGCGCGGTGCGCTCGTCGAGTTCCTTCCGGGCGCCGCGGAGTCCGACGGCGACCGCGCCTGCGGCGGCCACGCCCGCGACGGCCGAGACGGGTGCGTTGATGAATCCGTCGGGTACATGCATGGGGCGGCTCCGCTTCCGGGGGCTAGGTGCGGGGGCAGGAACGCAAACGCTCCATGATAGTGCGCTCCTGCAAATGACTCGCAAGAGCGCACAGATCACAACTACACCCATACTCAACATGCCCAAAGTGCAAAATATGGGACATTTATATGTAGTTACGCCCCTACTCAAGGAGCCGGTCATGTCCGACGCGATCCACGAACCCGCACGCGCCCGGCTCATCACCGACGGCCCGGACCCGCGCCCCGTACCCGTGGTGCTGGGGTACGACCCCGGTGCGCCGCGGACCGTGCGCATCAGGTTCCCCGGCGGCATCGAGTGGGCCGTGGACCGGGACGCCCTGGAGGGCGGGCTGCGCTCCCCCGTCACCAGCGGCGACATCCGTGTCTGGCCCTGCGGGCGCGTCCAGCTGATCGTGGAGCTGCACTCCCCCGAGGGTGTCGCCGTGCTGCAGTTCGACAGCGCGCCGGTGATCCGCTTCCTGCGCCGCACGCACGAGGAGGCCGGGGCCGACGGCGGCACCCGGCCCGCCCCCGGCCCCTCCGCGGTCAGGGCCTGAGACCGGTCCCCCGGCCGCGGAGCCGGGCAGGACGAAGGCCCCCGCGCCATGTGCACGGGGGCCTTCCGCCGCCCCGGGACCCCGTCCCCACAGGTGCCCGGCGCTCCGGGGCCGTGTTCTGCTCACACGGCCCCGGGGTCTTCGGGGCCGCGTTCCGCTCGTACGGCCCCCGGGGTCTTCGGAGCCGGAGCGGTGACCGCTCCGGCCGGACCGGACCGGAGCGCTCCCGCTCCGGTCCGGCGGCGTTCAGACGCGGGCCGGCTCGCGCTCCCTGCCGGACGGGCCCTCGGGCGGACCGTCGGACGCCAGCTCCTTGCGGAGCCCCTCGCCCTCCACGTCCACGTTGGGCAGGATCCGGTCCAGCCATCGCGGCAGCCACCAGGCACGCCTGCCCAGCAGGGCGAGCACCGCCGGCACGATGGCCATCCGCACCACGAAGGCGTCGAAGAAGACCGCGATGGCCAGCGAGAAGCCGATCATCTTGATCATCGACTCACTGGAGCCGATGAAGCCGGCGAAGACCGCCATCATGATCACCGCGGCGGCCGTGACCACCCGCGCACCGTGCCGGAAGCCGGTGACGACGGCCTGTCCGGGCGTCTCCCCGTGGACGTACGCCTCCCGCATACGGGTGACCAGGAAGACCTCGTAGTCCATGGCGAGGCCGAAGACCACACCGACCATGAAGATCGGCATCATGCTCATGATCGGCCCGGTCTGCTCCACCCCGAAGAGCGAGGCGAGCCAGCCCCACTGGAAGACCGCGACGACCGCGCCCAGGGCCGCGACGACCGAGAGCAGGAAGCCCAGGGCCGCCTTGAGCGGCACCAGCAGCGAACGGAAGACGACCATCAGCAGCAGGAAGGCGAGCCCGACGACGAGGGCCAGGTAGGGCAGCAGCGCGTTGTTCATCTTCTCGGAGAAGTCGATGTTCATCGCGGTGGCGCCGGTGACCAGTACCTCGGCGCCGGTCTCGTCCTTGATGTCCGTGCCCGCGTCACGGATGGCGTGGACGACGTCCTCCGTGTCGGTGGAACTCGGCCGGTCCTTGGAGACGACCGTGATGGTCGCGGCGTCGCCGGCCTCGTTGAAGGTGGCCGGGGTGACGGCGGCGACGTGCCCGATGCCCTCGATCTCCTGGGAGACCCGGTCGACGGCGGCCTTGCCGTCGGAGCTGCCCTTCGTGTCGACGACGACCAGCAGCGGCCCGTTGAACCCGGGGCCGAAACCGTCGGAGAGCAG
The DNA here is from genome assembly GCF_008704555.1 of Streptomyces nitrosporeus. Taxonomy (NCBI): domain Bacteria; kingdom Bacillati; phylum Actinomycetota; class Actinomycetes; order Kitasatosporales; family Streptomycetaceae; genus Streptomyces; species Streptomyces nitrosporeus. Next base: position 4,549,423 of record NZ_CP023702.1, on the reverse strand, counting down.
GTCGTAGGCCTGGCGCTGGGTGGTGCTCTTCGGCTGCGAGCCGTCGTCCGGCAGACCCATCTCCAGCGAGGCGGCCGGAACTGCGACGGCGCCGAGCCCCAGCACCCCCACCAGCAGCACCCAGACCGGCCGGCGCAGCACGAACCGCGCCCAGCGGGTGCCCATGTTGGGCTTGGCCTCGGGCTTGTCCTTCACCTCGGCGGCCTTGCGCGCCTTGCGTCCCATGATCCGCTTGCCGACGATGCCGAGCAGCGCGGGGACCAGGGTGAGGGCGATCAGGACCGCGACGGCGACCGTGCCGGCCGCGGCGAAGCCCATCTTCGACAGCATCGGAATGTTGACCACGGCGAGGCCCGCCAGGGCGATGACCACCGTCAGCCCGGCGAAGACCACCGCGGATCCGGCGGTGCCGACCGCCCGCCCGGCCGCTTCCTCGCGTTCGCGGCCCTCGGCCAGTTCGGCACGGTAGCGGGAGACGATGAAGAGCGCGTAGTCGATGCCGACCGCGAGACCGATCATCGTCGCGAGGATGGCGGTGGTGGAGCCCAGGTCGAGCACGTTCGCCAGGGCGGTGATCAGCGACGCCCCGATGCCCACGCCGATCAGCGCGGTCAGCAGCGGCAGACCCGCGGCGATCAGCGAACCGAAGGTGATGACCAGGACCACGGCCGCGACGGCGACACCGATGACCTCGGTGACACCCGTCTCCGGCATCACCTGGAGCGCGTCACCGCCGATCTCCACGGTCATCCCGTCACCCCGCGCGGCCTCGCCCGCCTCTTCGAGGGCCTCCCGCGTCCCGTCGGTCAGCTCCATCGAGCTGACCTCGTAGGAGACGGAGATGTACGCCGTCGAGCCGTCCTGGCTCACGGCGTTCGCCGCGAACGGGTCGGCGACGGAGGCGATCTGGTCCGAGCCGGACTCCAGCTCGCCGACGATCTCCTGGATCTCCGCCTTGTTGCCGGCGTCGTTCACCTTCTCGCCCTCGGGGGCCTTGAAGACGACACGTGCGGTCGCTCCGTCGGCACTGCCACCGGGGAAACGTTTCTCCAGCAGATCGAAGGCCTTCTGGGCCTCCGTACCGGGGATCGAGAAGGAACTGGAGGTGGCGGTGGAGGCCGAGGCGGCGCCGAAGCCGGCGAGCCCCAGCAACGCCACCCAGACGAGGGCGACGTACCAGCGGCGCCGGAAGGCGAACCGCCCGACTTTGTAAAGGAATGCAGCCACGGAGGGGTACTCCCGGTCAGGTCGTTGTACGGAAAAGGGCGTGAGGAACCAGCCCGACGACGAGAGCGGCGTGTCAGGTGTCAGGTGGAGCGGTCGGAGAACAGGTCGTACGGAGGGGAGGGGGTGACGAAGCGGGGACGTCAGACGCCGAGGGCGGGGAACACCACGGACTCCGCGTAGTCGAGGAGGAACGCCCGGTCGACAGGGCGCTCGTCGATGAGCTCCCTGGCGGCGAAGGCGCCGATCATCATGTGCGGTACATAGGAGAGCGCCGGATTGTCCGGACGCACCTCTCCCCGCTCCACCGCCCGTTCGAGCAGCAGCTGGAGTCCGGTCATCTCCGGCTCGATCAGCAGCTCGCGCAGGGCCTGGAACAGGTCGGGGTTGTCGTGGACGGCATGGCTCAGACCCCGCAGCAGCGCGGAGTTCTTCTCCATCCGGCAGTCGTCACTCCGCCCGAGCACGGCGAGGAAGTCGCCGCGCAGCGTTCCGGTGTCGATCTCGGCGAGATGCACCGGCTTGTCGTTGCGGAGTGCCCTGACGACCAGCTCGGCCTTGCTCCCCCACTGGCGGTAGAGGGTGGCCTTGCTGGAACGGGTGCGGGCGGCGACGGCGTCCATGGTCAGGGCTTCGTACCCGACCTCACCGAGCAGATCGAGTACGGCGGTGTACAGCTCGTGCTCACGTTCGGGCGTGAGCCGGGTGCGTGCCACCTGTCGACCTCCTCCGTGTCCGTCGTGCCTGCGGGATCATACCGGCGACGCCCGGCAGCATGATCAATACCGAACGAAACCGTTTCGTACACTTCGACGTTACTCCCGGCCCCGCGCGAAACGAAAACGTTTCGCTTGTGTCGTGCGACACAAGTCGTCGTGCGACACGAGTTGCCCCGGGCCCTTCGCACGGAAAGCATTGAGGAGTGAGTGACGACGTCGCGTATCTCCGTTTCCCGCACCTCCACCAGGACTTGCTGTGCTTCGCGGCCGAGGACGACCTGTGGGTCGCCCCGCTCGTCCCGGCCGGGCACCGCCCCGGCCGGGCGTGGCGGCTGACCGTCGACCGGACCCGGGTCGGCCATCCCCGGTTCTCGCCCGACGGCAGCCGCATCGCCTATACGACCTGGCGCACCCTGGACCCAGAGATCCACCTCGTCCCCGTCGAGGGCGGACCCGCCCGCAGACTCACCTACTGGGGGTCCACCGACGCCCGGGTCTGCGGCTGGACCCCCGACCCGGGTGAGAGTTCGCAGATCCTCGCGGTGTCCTCGCACAACCAGCCGTTCTCCTACTTCTCGTGGGCCTACAGCCTCCCCACCGACGGCGGCCCCGGCGGCAAGCTCCCCTGGGGCCCGGTCTCCGACATCGCGGTCGCCGACATCGACGGCGAGCGCCGCACCCTGCTGCTCACCGGCAAGCCCCCGCACGAGCCGGCCGCGTGGAAGCGCTACCGGGGCGGGGCCACCGGGCGGCTCTGGCTGCACGGCGAACGCCTGCTGCCGGACATCGGCGGCCACCTCGACGCCCCGATGTTCGTGGGGCGCCGCATCGCCTTCCTCTCCGACCACGAGGGGGTCGGCAACCTCTACTCCTGCCTGGCGGACGGCACGGACCTGCGCCGCCACACCGACCACGACGCCTTCTACGCCCGGCACGCCTCCAGCGACGGCACCCGGGTCGTCTACCAGTGCGCGGGCGAGCTGTGGCTGGTCGAGGACCTGGAGGACCGCGACGCCACCCCGCGGAAACTGGAGGTACGGCTCGGCGGCCCCAGGACCGGCCGCCGCGTCCACCAGGTCCCGGCCGCCAGCCACGTGGACGCGCTGGCCGTGGACGAGACGGGCCGCGCCAGCGCCGTCTCCGTACGCGGCAGCCTGTACTGGCTCACGCACCGCGACGGGCCGGCCCGCACCATCGCCGACACCCCCGGGGTGCGCGTCCGGCTGCCGGAGATGCTGGGCAGCAGTGGACGGATCGCGTACGTCACCGACGCGGACGGGGAGGACGCGGTCGAGATCTCCCACCTGCCACGGGCCAGCGGCGACCGGCGGCCGCGCCGGCTGGCCTCCGGCCTGCTGGGCCGGGTCCACGAGATGGTCTCGGACCCAGACGGCGAACGCCTCGCCGTCGCGTCGAACGACGGGCGGCTGCTGCTCCTGGACGTGACGGAGGACGAGACCGCCGTACTCATCGACGGGCTCACCGGGACCGGCGGGACGGACAGGGCCGATGAGGCCGACGGGACGGACGGGCCCCACGGGACCCCCGGGACCCCCGGGACTCAGGAGCCCAACGAGACCGGCGAAACCGGTGGAGCCGGTGGAGCCGGTGGAGCCGGTGAAACCAGTGGATCTGATGGGACCGATGAGACAGGGGTGACCGCTGGGGCGGACACGGCCGCCGCAGGCACGGTTGCCGCCGCGGACACGGCCGCCGCCGCGGACGGGACCGGCGGTACGGGCACGGACGGGGGCGGAGCCGGGGAAGGGGGCGGAGCCGGGGAGGGGGCGCGGACGGACGGGTCCGGCGGACGGCGGCGGCTGCGGGAGTTCCGCAAGGGGGACGCGCCGCCGTTCCCGCCCGCGGCCGTGACCGAACTGATCCGGTCCGTCAACGGCCCGGTCCGCGACCTGGCCTTCTCTCCGGACGGCGCCTGGCTGACCTGGTCGCACCCCGGGGTCGGCCGTTCCCTGCGGCAGATCAAGCTGGCCAGGATCAGCGGCCCCGGCGCCCCGGTGATAGTCGATGTCACCAACGGCCGCTTCGAGGACGAGAACCCCGTCTTCACCGGTGACGGCCGCTATCTGGCCTTCCTCTCCTGGCGCGGCTTCGACCCGGTGTACGACGTCCACACCGGCGACCTCTCCTTCCCCCTGGGCTGCCGCCCCTACCTGGTGCCCCTCTCCTCCGCGACCCCCTCGCCCTTCGCCCTGCTCCCCGACGGCCGTCCGGCGGCGGGCGGACTGGACCCGGTGGACATCGCCGAGGGCCCGGTCGAAGGGCCCACGGTCACCGTGGAGTTCGAGGGCCTGGAAAACAGGGTGACGCCGTTCCCCGTCTCCGCGTCGAAGTACTCGGCACTGCAACCGGTGAGCGGGGGCGGGCTGGTCTGGCTGCGCTGGCCCATCTCGGGCGCGCTCGGCGAGACCTTCGCCAACCCCGCGGACATGTCCGGCCGCCCGACGCTCGAACACTTCAACATCGCCAAGGCCCGCAGGACCGAACTCGTCGGCGACCTCGACTGGTTCGCGGTCAGCGGCGACCGGTCCCGGCTGGTCGTCATGGACGACGGCGAGCTGCGGGCCGTACCGGCCGGCGAGCCCGGCGACAACGACTCGACCGTCTACCTCGACCTCCGCCGCATCCTCCACGACGTCGACCCGGCCGCCGAGTGGCGCCAGGCGTACGACGAGGCGGGGCGCATCATCAGGGCCTACTTCTGGGAACCGGACATGTGCGGCATCGACTGGGACGGGGTGCTGGAGCAGTACCGCCCCCTCGTCGAACGGGTCGCCTCCCCCGACGAGTTCGCCGATCTGCTGCGTGAGGTCCTGGGGGAGCTGGGCACCTCCCACGCCTATGTGTCCCCCGCCCGCCGCAACGAGGGCCCCCCGCACTACCAGCGGGCGATCGGGCTGCTCGGCGTCAATCTGGTGTGCCGGGACGGCGAGTGGACCGTGAGGCGGATCCTGCCCGGCGACTCGTCCGACTCCAAGGCGCGCTCCCCGCTGGCCGGCACCGGCATCCGTGAGGACTCGGTCCTCACCCATGTCGACGGCCGGCCGGTGGACCCGGTGGCTGGCCCCTACCCGCTGCTCACCGCGGCGGGCGGCACCACGGTCGAGCTGACGTTCCGCCCGGCCGGCGGCGAGGGCGGCGGCCGGCCCCGCCGCGTCGCGGTCATGCCGCTGGTCGACGAACGCCCGCTGCGCTACCAGGACTGGGTGGCCAAGCGCCGGGAGGTGGTACGCGAACTGAGCGGCGGCAAGTGCGGCTACCTGCACATCCCGGACATGGGCGGCTCGGGCTGGGCCCAGTTCAACCGGGACCTGCGGCTGGAGGTGTCCCGCCCGGCGCTCATCGTGGACGTACGCGGCAACGCCGGCGGCCACATCAGCGAACTGGTCGTCGAGACCCTGTCCCGAACGATCCTCGGCTGGGACCTGACACGCAACGCCCAGGCCGTGTCCTACGCGTCCAACGCGCCGCGGGGACCGGTGGTCGCCCTGGCCGACGAGGCGACCTCCTCCGACGGCGACATGATCACGGCGGCCTTCCGGCTGCTGGAACTGGGGCCCGTGGTGGGGCAGCGGACCTGGGGCGGGGTGGTCGGGATGACGGGCCGGCACCGGCTCGGCGACGGCACGGTGATCACCGTGCCGATGAACGCGGCCTGGTTCGACGCCTACGGCTGGTCCGTCGAGAACCACGGCGTCGAGCCCGACCTGGAGGCCCTGCGCACCCCCCTGGACTGGGCCGAGGGGCGGCACGCGGTGCTGGACGACGCGGTCAGGGTGGCCCTGGAGCTGCTGGACGCCCGCCCGGCGGCCACCCCGCCCACCTACGACGCGGTCCCCGACCTCCGGAGGCCGCCCCTGCCGCCCCGCTGACGGCCCCGTCCCGGGCGCGGCCCCGCCCTCGTCCGCACCCGCACCCGCACCCGCACCCGCACATGGAAAGGGGCGCGCCCGGTCTCCCGGGCGCGCCCCTCACCAAGGGCACGGCGTCAGCGGTCGAAGCGCTCGCGCGTCTGCTCGGCCGCGTCCCGCGCCCGCTCACGCGGGTCGGTCTGCTTGCCGGCGCGGTCCGGGCGCTCCTGCGAACGGTCCTCGTCGCCGCGGCCCTGCTTCTGCTTCTTGGCCTGGTCGGCGAGTTCCTGCGCCTTGTCCTTGAACTGGTCTGCGATGCCCATCTGTTCACTCCTCCATGAGTGTGCGGGACAGCCCCTTCAGGGCCTCGCTCAGACTTACATACCCGGACATCCGACGCATTTCGATCAATGACGGTGTGTGCAGGGGCCGACGGCGTCGCGCCCGCGGGTCAGTGGTGCTGCGCCCGCTCCTCCTGGTCGGCCGTGCCGCCGGCCCCCACGAGCCCCTTGGAGACGCCGTCCAGCCGGGGCCCGAACCGCTTCATCTCGCGCTGCCCGACGACCCCTATCACCATCGGCAGGTATCCGCGGACGGACTGCATCCCGCGCAGCCACCACTGGGCGTAGACGTGCGCGGAGCGCCGTTCGATACCGGCCACGATCCGGTCCACGGCCGGGCCGAGCGGATAGGTGCGATTCGTGGGCCAGGGAAGCCGCTGCCGCAACTCCCGCATGACGTCGTCCTCGTCGGCCCCGCGCACCATGTCGGTGTCGGTCCAGGACAGATAGCCGACGCCGACCTTCACCCCCCGGTAGCCGACCTCCGCCCGCAGGCTGTGGGCGAACGCCTCCACGCCCGACTTGGAGGCGCAGTACGCGCTCATCATCGGCGCCGGGGTCATGGCGGCCAGCGAGGCTATCTGGAGGAAGTAGCCGCGGCTCTCCATGAGCACCGGGAGGAAGGCCCGCCCGGTCACCGCGCCGCCGATCAGGTTGACCTCGATGACCCGCCGCCAGGCGACGGGGTCGGAGTCCACCAGGGGCCCGCCCGTGGCGACCCCGGCGTTGGCGACGACGACGTCGATCTTCCCGAAGCGCTGTTTGACCTCGCGGGCGACCCGGGCCATCGCCTCGTGGTCGGTGACGTCGGCGTGCCAGTGGTCGCTGTCCGAGTGCAGCCGCTCGGAGACCTTCTTCAGTTCGTCCGGTTCCAGTCCGACCAGCGCCAGCTTCGCGCCGCGCGCCGACAGTTTGCGGGCCAGCAGCTCGCCGACACCGCGCGCCGCACCGGTGACGACGACGACCTGCCCTTCGAGACTCCGACTGCCGCTCATGCGACCTCCTCCTCACTCACGGCCTGCGCCGCGCCTTTCACAGTGACGTACCGCTCCGCCAGCCGCCGGAGTCCGGCGGTGACCGCCTCGGGTGCCTCCACCGGGGTCATGTGCCCCACGCCCGTCAGCTCGGTGAGCCCGAGGCTGTGCGGCAGGGCGGCCTCGATGGCCCGTGCGTGCACGGGCGGCGTCAGCCGGTCCTCCGTGCCCGCGATCACCGCGGTCGGCAGCCGCAGCTCCCGTACGCCTGCCTGGAGATCGAGTCCGGCGAGTACACGCCCCCAGGCGACGCGCGCCCCGCGAGGGCACGCATGGACGATCCTGGCACAGATGTCGACCCGCTCCGGCGACGAACCCCGTCCCATCGTCGCGTACTTGAGGACCGACTTCGAGACCGCGGTGACCGGCCCGAGCGGTGCCCGGGCACCGAGCACGGCCGCGGTCAGCCGGGTGCGCAGCGCACCGGCCCGTATCGGCAGCACCGTCGACTCGGCGGTCAGCCGCACGCTCCCGGTACTGCACAGCAGTACGGCCGCGCCGTGCTCACGGACGGCTTCCCGGCCGGCCGCCGCCATGAGGGTCATCCCGCCCATGGAGTGCCCGGCGAGCACTGCTTTGCGCCCCGGCGCGAGGGTGGCGCGCAGCACGGCTTCCAGGTCGTCGGCGAGCGCCTTCGTGCTGTAGACGCCGTTGACGGGCTCCGGCGTACGCCCGTGGCCCCGCTGGTCGTAGACGACGACCCGGTGATCGGCGGCCAGGGCGCGCACCTGCGCCGCCCAGAAGTGGGTGTTGCAGGTCCAGCCGTGGGCGAGCACCACGGCGGGGGCGTCGTCGGGGCCGTGCAGCTCCACGTGGATCCGCGAACCGTCGGCGGAGACGGCGGTCAGTTCGCGTACGGGCACGGGCGGGGCGTCCCCGCGGTGCAGCAGCCGGCTCATCGGGCGCTCCCCTCGGCGAAGGCGTCCTGTCCGGTGGCGCCCGCTCCGCCGCGCGCGGCCCGGTCCGAACTCCCTTGCCCCGGGGGCCGGATGACCTCGTACTCCGACAGGTCGACCGTGCGGGTGGCCCGCCGGAACTCGGCCGTGGTGCCCGGCCAGACGGTGGTGTTGCGCCCACTGGAGTCCAGGTACCAGCTGGTGCAGCCGCCGGTGTTCCACACCGTGCGCCGCATCCGGTCCTGGACCCGCCGGTTCCAGGCGCCGACGGCGGAGCGCCGCGCGCCGAGGGCGGCTCGTCCGCCGAGGGCGTCCAGCTGGCGCAGGTAGTCGGCCATGTAGTTCAGCTGGGACTCGATCATGAGGATCATCGAGGAGTTGCCGAGTCCCGTGTTGGGGCCGATGATCGTCATCCAGTTGGGGAAGCCGGCCGCGCTCGCACCCCGCAGCGCCTCCATGCCGTCCTTCCAGGACTCGGCGAGCGTGATGCCCTCCGCGCCGACGACGCGGTCCGCGATCGGCATGTCCGTCACATGGAACCCGGTGCCGAGGATGATCACGTCGGCCTCGGTCTCGGTGCCGTCCGAGGCGACCAGGGTGGACCCGCGCACCTCGGCGAGGCCGGAGGCGACGACGTCCACGTTGGGCTCCGCCAGCGCCGGGTAGTAGGCGTTGGAGAGCAGGATGCGCTTGCAGCCGATGCGGTACGACGGTGTCAGCTTGGCCCGCAGCTGCGGGTCCTTGACCGCCCGCGCCATGTTGGCCTTGGCTATCTTCTCGACGAGGCCGAGCTGGTCGGGGTGCCGGGTGAAGGCGCCGACCTGCAACTCCCTGATCCCCCAGAGCAGTCCGCGGCGTGCGGTGCCGGTGAAGGGGAGCGTGCGGTGCAGCCACTTCTCGGCCCCGCTGATCGCGCGGTCCATGCGGGGCATCACCCAGGGCGGGGTCCGCTGGAAGAGGGTGAGCCTGCGGGCCTGCGGCTGGATCTCCGGGACGATCTGGATGGCGGAGGCGCCCGTGCCGATCACGGCGACCCGCTTGCCGGAGAGGTCGTAGCCGTGGTCCCACCGCGCCGAGTGGAAGACCTTCCCGGTGAAGCCGGCGAGCCCCGGTATGTCGGGCATCTTGGGGTCGGAGAGCGGGCCGGTCGCGGAGACGACCACGTCCGCGGTGACGGTGGTGCCGTTCGCCGAGTCGATCACCCAGTGCAGCTGGTCGGTGTCCCAGCGCATGAGGGTGACCTCGTGGCCGAGCCTGATGTGCGGGCGCAGCCCGAAGGTGTCCGCCACCCGCTCCAGGTAGGCGCGGATGTGCTCCTGCCCGGAGAAGGTGCGCGGCCAGTCGGGGTTGGGCGCGAAGGAGAAGGAGTAGAGGTGGGACGGTACGTCGCAGGCGCAGCCCGGGTAGCTGTTGTCCCGCCAGGTGCCGCCGACGGAAGCGGCCCGTTCCAGGACCAGGAAGTCGGTGATGCCTTCGCGGCGCAGCCGGACCGCCGCCCCCAGGCCCCCGAATCCGGATCCGATCACCGCCACTCGTACGTGCTCGTGCTGGGCCATGCTGCCGCCTCCCGCGGTACGTCCACACGACTCTGCCAGCAATCACTGGCATGATTGGGAGGGTAGAGCAGCTCCGTACCGATGGGTAGGGGGCATACCAAGGAAAGTTACCGGCGGTACAACATAGGGTTCCGATGTGGCCGAAAGACGCGAGCACCGCGAGTACCGCATGGAGGAACTGGCCGAGGAGGCCGGGATCACCGTGCGCACCCTGCGCTTCTACCGTGAGCGCGGACTGATCCGGCCACCGCGCCGCGAGGGCCGGATCGCCTGGTACGACGACCACCACCTGGCCCGGCTGCGCACCATCGCCGGCCTGCTGGAACGCGGCCACACCCTCAACGGGATCGCCGACCTGGCCACCACCCTGGACAGCGGGCGCGACCTGGCCGAGGTGCTGGGCCTGGGCGAACCGACCGAGGAGACCCCGGTACGCCTCACCCCCGAGCAGCTCGCCGACTACTTCAAGGACGACGTCACCCCGGACAACCTGGCCACCGCCATGGAACTGGGCTACGTCGCCACCGACGGCGACGAGATCGTCCACATCAGCCGCCGCCTGCTGGAGGTCTCCTCGGAGCTCGTACGGCAGGGAGTGCCGCTCGCCGCCGTGCTCGACTCGGGCCGCGAGGTCCGCCGCCACGCGGAGGACCTCGCCGCCCTCTTCGTGGGCATCCTGCGCACCCACACCGCACACGCCACCGAGGACCAGCTCCGCACCCTCTCCCGGGCGGTGGTCGACGCGGAGCTGTCGATGGCCCTGGACCGGCGGCTACGGGAGAAGGAGGACCCGCGGACCGACGGGACCGCGTAGGACCGCGGGAAGCACCGCCCCTCTCCTCCCCGCTCCCCCGCTACTTCTCCCCGTACGTCACCGTCACCGGCGCGTGGTCGCTCCACCGCTCGCCGTGCGTGGCCGCCCGTTCCACCCACGCCTTGACCGCACGGCCGGCGAGGCCCGCGGTCGCCACCTGGTAGACGATGTGCCAGCCGGGACCCGAAAGGACACCGGCGCGCTCCTGCTCGGTGCTCCGCACCGTGCCTCCTGCAGGGGCCGCATGTACCGGGTCCCCGCACACGGCTACTCGGTCCGCGTATGCCGGGCCCGCACCAAGGGACTTCCGTGTGAGGCTCCGGCAGCCGTCAAGACCGGCTGGGTGCCATCGGGGTGTTCTTGCGGGATGCCCCCTTGAAGGGACCTCGGCTGTTTGTCATCGGTGTCTGACCGCACCGTTAGCGTGTGCGGATGATGCCTGATGACGACCGGCGGTTCCCCGCCGCGCTTGCCGCCGCCTTGGCCGCTCCGTTCGACTACGCGGGTGGTGATGGGGTCGACTTCGAGCCCTTCACCGCCTTCCTGCCCGCCGAGGAGACCACTGAGTGGTTCCGGGCGTGGACCGGAAACGGCGAACTGCGCGGGGACGACTTCCGCGTGTTCGGCCAGGACGGCTCAGGTGGGTACGCGGCCTTCTGGCTGGTCCGGCCAGGGCTGCTCCTCGCCGATCAGCCTGTCGTCTTCCTCGGATCCGAAGGGGAGACCGGAGTTGTCGCACGTGATCTGGGAGGCTTCCTCTGGCTACTGGCCGACGGCTTCGGCCCATGGGAGGCGGTTACCTCGTACGAGCCGGATCGGACTCCGCGCCCGAACAGCGAGCTGGCGGCCGTCGCAGAGCGGTTCGCGCCCGACCAGCGTCAGCCGGCAGCCACCGTGATCGAACAGGCCGCAGCGGAGTTCCCTGACTTCGACGACATCATCATGGACCTCTGTCGCTGAGATGGCAGGTCGAAACGGGGCGGCGGTGTGGCCGCCGGTGAGGCTTCCTCCTGTCGGGCGGTTCGTGGCCCTACCCCAGATACGGGGTGGCGCGGTGCTCCAGGAAGTGCCGGATGCGCAGCCGTTGCGTGTGGTGCATGGGAAGCGAGCCGAGTTCTTCGGGCGCCACGAAGCGGAGCTCCGTGCTCTCGTCGGAGATGGCCAGGGCGCCGCCGACGACCCGGGCGGTGAAGCAGACGTTGAACTGCCGACGCACTTCTCCGTCGCTGTAGGCGATGACATGGCGGGGGTCGGTGTACGTGCCGACGAGTCCCGTGATCTCGACGTCCAGACCGGTCTCCTCCTTGACTTCTCGCACGGCCGTGCCGGGCAGGGAATCGTCCATGTCCATGGCTCCGCCCGGCAGCGCCCACAAGTCGTTGTCCCGGCGCCGCTGGAGAAGTACGCGGCCGTACCCGTCGGTGACGACGGCAGAGGCTGCCACGACCAGGCTGTTCGGCCGGGGGGCGTTCGGATCGTCGTAGTACTCGGTGCGGGCCACGATGCTCAGCCTTCCACGGGGTGGGCCATTTCCCATACGGCGTCGAAGCTCCCCGCGTAGGTGTCGAACATGCCCCCGTCGCCGTGGCGCCGGAGGTGCCACACAGGCGCGCCGTAGGCGTTGACGCCCCACACGTGTGCGTTGAGCAGCATCTGATCGTCGGCGCGGTACAGGCTGTTGTAGAGGGTCGTTCCGTGGGTGCGCAGCTCGATTCCCGGTACGTCCGTGAGGGGTCGGTAGTGCAGGAGCGCGAGTCGGCAGCGGGATTCGATGCCGTGGCCGAACTTCTCTTCCCGTCCGCGCTGCTGGACGTTGGGGTCGTCGGCGTCACCCACCGCGATGCGGACCGCGCATCCGTCGTCGGCCCGTTGGTGCAGGAGGTCGTTGAGGCGGGGGTACGCCTCGTGTAGGAAGACGGCCGCGTACACCAGCACGTCGATTCGCTGCCGTGCCTGGGAGAAGAGATCGACGAAGACCGACACGGGAAGATCCGCCCGTTGTCCGTACAAGGCGACGAGTTCGGGGCTCACGGCGCGTGCGGCACGCGCCTGCCGGAGTGCCGGCCACAGGGCATGCACGTCTTCTCCAAGCGCTTCCGCTGCCGCCAGTGCAGTTGCCCGGCGCGGAGTGCGCCCGAGGTTGACCCACCGTTCCACGGACTTGGGGTCGACGCCCGTGACGTCGGCCAGAGCGGCGTGCGTCCAACCGCCGGCCTCCATGACGGCTCGAAGTCGCTCGTTCTGCATACTTGCGCCCCCTGGACTCCCGGACATCCTGAGGGACGTTCTACACGCGACGGGACGTCCCGAAGTGGGGAACGTACGAGGTTCCCCCGTCCTGACGACCGGCGCGACGATCGCGCCATGAGTGAGCCCACGCGCTACAGCACCCCGCCGATCGAACTGCCGCTGGACCTGGAGCGGGAGCCGGACCCCGCCGAAGGGTGCGCGGGTTGCACTGAGCTCGCCGCAGTACGGGGCCGGGCTCGCGTCGTGGGCGACTGGACGACCGTCAGCGACTGCAACGTCTACTTGCGGCGCCACCCCGGGGGGCATTGACGGTCGCCTCGGCGGACATCGGGCAGCGCGTGGGAGACCGCGGGACGGGTCGGCATCCTGCGGGACGTGATCCTGGACCACGAGGACCCCGCCCAGCTCCCGAGCGAGCACCAGAAGTGCCCTACGGCGTTCTTAGGCCCCGCGGGCGGGGCCGTGAGTGCCTGGCCTCGCCAGAAGGCATGAACCGCGCTCAGCGCCGCCTCTCCCTACGGCCCCGTCCGGCGACGGCGAGCAAGACAGCCGGGCGGGGCTTTCCGCAGCCGGTTCCTACACGTCGAACACGGCGGTCACGGGTGCGTGGTCACTCCACCGCTCCGCGTGGCTCGCCGCCCGCTCGACGTACGCCTTCACGCAGCGCCCGGCCAGGCGAGGCGAACTGACGACCAGGTCGATCCGCCACCCCGCGTCGTTGTCGAACGCCCGCCCGCGGTAGGACCACCACGAGTACGGGCCCTCCTCGTCCGGGTGCAGCGCGCGGACCACGTCCACGTACGCCGCCTCGTCGAACACCCTGGTGAGCCAGGCGCGTTCCTCGGGGAGGAAGCCGGAGTTCTTCTTGTTGGCCTTCCAGTTCTTGAGATCGGCCTCCCGGTGCGCGATGTTCCAGTCACCGCAGACGACCACCTCGCGCCCCTCGGCCGCGGCCCGGGTGGCGAGCCCCTTCAGATACGGCAGGAAGACCGCCATGAAGCGCTCCTTCTCCTCCTGCTTCTCCGTACCGGCCTCACCGGAGGGCAGGTACAGGCTCGCGACCGTCACCCCCGGGAGGTCCACCTCCAGGTACCGGCCGGCGGTGTCGAATTCCTCACCCTCCGGTCCCGCGAAGCCGCCGAACCCGACCTGCACACGCTCCGGCGCGCGCCGGCTGTAGACGGACACCCCCGCACGCCCCTTGGCCGCGGCCGGAGCGTGAACGGCGTGCCAGCCTTCGGGTTCCCGCACCTCCTCGGGCAGCTGGCCCGGCTCGGCACGGACCTCCTGGAGGCAGATCACATCGGCCTCGGTCCGCCCCAGCCACTCGACGAACCCCTTCTTCACGGCGGCTCGGAGTCCATTGACATTGGCGGAAGTAACAGTCAGCATCCGGAAACAGTACCTACTTCACCTAGTGCATAGCTGTACCATGACTCGCATGTTTATCCAGTCCCGCCCCTTCGACCATCCCGACGCCGTCAAACTCAACGACCAGGTGCAGCTCGAATACGCCGCACGCTACGGCGACGAGGGTGACCTCACACCGCTCGACCCCACCATGTTCGACCCGCCGCGCGGCCTCTACCTCCTCGCCTACGACGAGCAGGGCGCCCCCCTGGCCACCGGCGGCTGGCGCAGCCAGGACGCGAACCCGGAGGGCTACTCCGACGGCGATGCCGAGATCAAGCGCATGTTCGTCGTCCCCGAGGGCCGCGGCCGGGGCCTCGCCCGCCGCATCCTCGCGGCCCTGGAGGCCGACGCGCTGGCGGCAGGCCGCACCCGCATGGTCCTGGAGACCGGCGACCAGCAGCCGGAGGCCATCGCGCTCTACACCTCCTCCGGTTACGAGGTCTGCGCGAAGTTCGGCTACTACCGCGAGTACGACAGCAGCATCTGCATGGCCAAGCCGCTGGTCCGCCAGGACTGACCGGAGCGGCCCCGGCAGGCCCCGGTCGACCGCGCGCACCTGCCGTCGGCCGCGCTGGACATCGATCTGCCCGAAACGGGGACCCTGCTCTTCTTCTACTCCGACGGTCAACTGGACGACGGTGACGCTCTCGTCCTGGCCGAGGACCGGGAGAGCTGGGCAGGCTCCCGGGTGTTCCACGTGGCGGCCGGCGAGGAGGTGTCGGAGCGCGGGACTCCCGACGGGATCGCCCCCTACCCGGCGGTGCCGCTGACCGCCCGCGTGGAGATGACGGCGGCCGAGCCCTGGCACCCGTCCGTCCGGGACGCCTTCGCTCCGCACGCCCCTCTCGGGAACCGGTACGACCACCCGGTCTGCGCCCAGGAGTTCCTCGACGCACTGGGGGATCTCGGTGACGAGGCGGGGCACCGGATCGGCGGCCACGCCCGCTCGGTGCAGAATCCGGTGGAGATCGAGATCGCGGAGGCGGTCATGGGCGGCGCGGCGTCCTGGGACGACCCGCGGCTCTCCGAGGAGGCAGGCCGCCGGGTCCTTCTGGCCCAGTTCGACAGCGAGGACGCCGCGGACATGATGTGGGGCGACGCCGGGGTCCTGTACTGGCTGATCCGCCCGGAGGACCTGGCCGAGCGATGCTTCGAACGGGCGATGTCCACCTGGCAGTGCGGCTGACAGCACAGCCCCCCGCCCGCCGGGCTCGGCGCATCCCGGACCCATCGGGCGGGAACGCCTTCCCGCTGTGGCCGGTTTGGCGGCTACTCCCCCTGAAACGCCGAGATCCCGCCCGGTCTTGCGACCGGACGGGATCCCGTGACGTTCACGAGAGCTACTCGCGAACTGTCGTCTGTGGACCTGTGGGGATTTGAACCCCAGACCCCCTCGATGCGAACGAGGTGCGCTACCAGACTGCGCCACAGGCCCTTGCGACGTGTGAAACTCTAGCACCCTCACAGGGGTGCTCGGAAATCCGTATCCCGGCAGGTCACCGAGGTGGGGCCGGACCGGGTCTCACTCGTTGGCCGCGCGCGGCCGGTCCTCGCCGTCGTACTGGTCGAAGAGGGGTGTCCGGCCCCGGTCACGGGAGCGCCTGGGCTGGCCGCCGCGCCGGCGCGGAGCGGCGTCCCGCTCCGGGGCGGCGGGGTGCGAGGTGCCCGTACGGGAGGGGTCGGCCGGGCTGGAACGGGCGGCGCTCCATGCCTCCGGGTCACCGGTCTCCGCGCCGCTCGTGGCGCGCGGGGCGACCGGCGCGGTGACATAGGTCGGCAGCGGCACCGGGACCGGCTCCCAGCTGTCGCCCTGGGCCGGGCCCCGTTCGCGCTGCTGGTCCACCCACTCCGCGTGGTCCGTCTGCTCGACCAGCGCGCGGCGGCCCGCCTCCTGCGGGGAGACCGCCTGGGCGGGGACCGGGTGCGGGCGGCCCGCCTCGGGCTCCTCGTCGGCCCCGCCCGGAGCCGGCGCGGCCGGCTGGTGCCCGCGCGGGCGGTTCTCACGAAGCCGCTGGGCCGCGACCTCGGCCCGGCGCCGGTCCATGGCGAAGACGAAGCGGCGGCGTTCCTGCCCGCGCAGATGCACGATGTACGCGCTCAGCAGCACCGCCGGGACGGCGGGCGCCCACAGGAAGCGGAGTCCGCCGACCGCCGCGACCATCGCGCCCAGCGTGAACGCCAGGAACAGGACGGTGGTCGTACGCCGTCGGCGCGCCAGGACCTGGGAGCGCCGGGCGCGCCGCTCACGTTCGGCCTCCCCCTCCGGCGTACGCGTACGGCGCGCGGGCCCCGGGGGTGCCGGCGCCTGCGGACGGGCTTCCGCCTGTGTCACGGGCGCGGAAAAGGCCCGGACGTCGACGGACTCCAGTCGGTCCGTGACGGCGTCCGGGTCCACGTCGCCAGGCGCCTCCCCGGCTTCGCGCTCCCGCAGCTCCTTGGCGTACCGGCGCTCCATGGCCGCCCGTCCGGACAGCAGCCGGATGGCGGTGCTGAAGCGTTCCGTGGGACGGGCCTCATTGAGCTCGTCCTGCCTGCGGAGCCACATCGGCACCAGGTAGGCGGCCCAGGCACCGACGATGACTGCGTAGATGAGGCCGCTGCTGCTCACGTTCACACCGTAGAGGGATTTGCACGGCGGCATCCGCCAATTGGCCCGGTGTGTCGCACGATCCGGCTGTTCTCGGGGACTTTTTTTGTGTTTCTTCGGATCGTCAGCCGATACAAGTCAGCCCATTTGGGACCACCGGGCGATCGAATTCGAACACTTATTTTATTTCTCTGGCGTATCCGGTGTCGGTGGCGCCCCGGGCGTGTGGGGCGCCCCCGCGGTCGGCGGTGTGCCCGGCCGTGCCCTGCGCCAACGCCGGAGGAGGCTGTCGGGCACCTCCTCGGCGGTCAGCGCGAAGACGAGGTGGTCCCGCCACGCGCCGTCGATGTGGAGATAACGCGGACGCAGTCCCTCCGCACGGAATCCGAGTTTCTCCACGACCCTCCGGCTGGGCATGTTCTCCGGCCGGATACACACCTCGACGCGGTGCAGTCCGACCGTACGGAAGCAGTGGTCGACCGCGAGGGCCACCGCGGTCGGTACGACCCCGCGGCCCGCCACGGCCCGGTCGACCCAGTAACCGACGTGGCCGGAGCACATGGAGCCCCAGGTGATGCCGGCGACCGTCAACTGCCCGACCAGGCGCCCCTGGTACTCGATGGCGAAGGGCAGCATCCGGCCCGCCCGCGCCTCGGAGCGCAGGTGCCGGATCATCTGCCGGTAGGTGGGGCGGCGCGCGGCCGGGGCGCCCGGCGCCGGCGGCGGGACCGTCGCCTCCCACGGCCGGAGCCAGTCGCGGTTGCGCCGGTTGACCTCGCGCCAGGCGCTCTGGTCCCGCAGCCTGATCGGGCGGAGCGTGATCTCGCCGTCGGACAGGGTCACCGGCCAGGTCAGGACGTTCAGTTCGGGCTCCCGGGTCGGGCACGGTCACCGGGCACGGAGCGGTCTGCGGACACTGCGGGATCTGCGGACACGGCGGGAGCCCCGGGCGCCGCGGGGCCTCCGGTCCGGTGGGGCTCACCGGGCACCGCGGGGCCGGTTCGGGGGTGCGGTCCGGGGCCGGGGACGTGGTCCCCGCCGCGCATCTGGTCGACGGCGTGCACCAGCAGGCGTCCCAGCACGGCGAGTCCGTCCCGTACGCCGCCGGTGGAGCCCGGCAGGTTCACGACGAGGGTGCCGGCGGCGGTGCCCGCGAGTCCCCGCGACAGAGCGGCCGTGGGCACCTTGTCGCGGCCCTCCGCCCGGATCGCCTCGGCGATGCCCGGGATCTCGCGGTCCAGGACGCGGCGGGTGGCCTCCGGGGTGCGGTCGGTGGGCGAGACGCCCGTACCGCCGGTGGTGACGATCACGTCGTAACCGGCCGTCACCCCGGCTCGCAGGGCCGCCTCCACCGGGTCCCCGTCCGGGACGACCTGCGGGCCGTCGACGGCGAAGCCGAGTTCCCGCAGCCCCTGTGCGACGAGGGGCCCGCCCCGGTCGGGGTAGACGCCGGCCGAGGCCCGGTTGGAGGCGGTCACGACGAGAGCCGCGTACGGCGAGGTGGGCGCGCCGCCGGCCGCGGGCTCCCCGCCGCCCGCCACGGACCCCGCCTCCGACGGGCCGGTCACGCGCCCGCCCCGTCCGGCGCGGGGCGCCGGTAATCGCCGGACTTGCCGCCCGACTTCGCCTCGACGCGGACATCCGTGATCACCGCGCTCTTGTCGACCGCCTTGATCATGTCGATCACGGTGAGCGCCGCGACCGAGACGGCCGTCAGGGCCTCCATCTCGACACCCGTACGGTCGGTCGTCCTCACCGTGGCCCGGATCTCCACCGCGTCGTCGGCGACGTCCAGATCGACCTTCACACCCGAGACGGCCAGCGGATGGCAGAGCGGGATCAGCTCCGGGGTGCGCTTGGCACCCATGATCCCCGCGATCCGCGCGGTGGCCAGCGCGTCACCCTTGGGGACGCCTTCGCCCCGCAGGAGTTCGACGACACGCGGCGACACGAGGACCCGCCCGCTCGCCCGGGCGACCCGCGCCGTGACGTCCTTCTCCGACACGTCGACCATGCGGGCCGCGCCCGCCTCATCGATGTGCGTCAGCCTGTTCTGCGTACTCAACTCACTCCGCCTAGCGGTAGGGCGCCGGTCGCCCCGCGGCCGGCACAGGTGTGCGGACCGGGGGCCCGGGGGCTCCCCCCGGAAGGCACAGCGCCAGATACCGTACCGCCACCGGGCCCGCGTCAGCGGAGGAGGATCACCTCGGCCGGAGTGCCGGGCGCGGCCGAGGTCATGTCCTCGGGCAGCACGATCAGCGCGTCGGCCTGGGCGAGGGCGGCGACCAGATGCGACCCGGGACCGCCGACCGGCGTCACGGTGCCGGCCTCCGCGTCGTACCTCCCGCGCAGGAACTGCCGCTTGCCGGACGGCGAGGAGAGCGGCTCCTGCACGTCCAGCGCGGCCCGGACCCTCGGGCGGTGCACGTCCTCCAGCCCCATCAGGGTCCGGATCGCCGGGCGCACGAAGAGCTCGAAGGAGACGTAGGAGGAGACCGGGTTCCCCGGCAGCGCGAGCAGCGGTGTGTGGTCGGGGCCGATCGTCCCGAAGCCCTGCGGTTTGCCCGGCTGCATCGCCAGTCTGCGGAAGTCGACGCCCCCGGCCGGCCCGTCGTCCCCGTCGCCGGTCTCCTGTGCCGGACGCTCCCCCACCGAGGAAAGGGCCTCCTTGACCACGTCGTACGCGCCGACGCTCACCCCGCCCGTGGTGACCAGGATGTCCGCGCGGATCAGCTGGTCCTCGATCGTGGCGCGCAGCGATTCGGCGTCGTCGGCCACCGCGGGGACACGGTAGGCGATGGCCCCGGCGTCCCGGGCGGCGGCGGTCAGCGCGAAGCTGTTGGAGTCGTAGATCTGCCCGCCGGACAGTTCCTCACCGGGCTGGGCGAGTTCGCTGCCCGTGGACAGGACGACCACCCGGGGGCGGGGCCGCACCTTCACCGAGGGGCGGCCGATCGCCGCGAGCAGCCCGATCTGCGCGGGCCCCAGGACCGTGCCCGCGCGCAGCGCCAGATCGCCGGTCCGTACGTCGCTGCCCTTGGCCCTGACGTGGGCACGCGCCTTCACCGGCCGGTGGACGCGGACCTCGCCGCTCGCCCCTTCCGGCGCGTCGCTGTGCGCGCGCATGGCGGTGGCCGGGCCGCCGCCCGTGCCGCCGTCCGTCCACTCGACCGGGACGACGGCTTCGGCGCCCGCCGGGAGCGGGGCGCCGGTCATGATGCGCGCGGCCTCGCCGGGGGCGACGGAACGGCCGTCCGCCAGCCCGTCGGCGCCCGCGGCGACGTCTCCGACGACCGTGAGGACGGCGGGGAACTCCTCGCTCGCGCCCTCGACGTCGGAGACCCGGACGGCGTACCCGTCCATCGAACTGTTGTCGAAGGGCGGGAGCGAGACCGCCACCATGACGTCCTCGACCAGGACACAGCCCTGGGCCTCGGGCAGTTGCAGCTCGATGGGTTCGAGCGGCCGCACCGCGGCGAGGATGTCGTCCAGGTGTTCGTCCACCGACCAGATCGTGCCGCTCAAGCTGTTACAACTCCTCGCTGACGTAACTGCGCAACCAGGTCCGGAAGTCCGGCCCCAGGTCCTCACGTTCGCACGCCAGTCTGACGATGGCACGGAGATAATCGCCACGGTCGCCGGTGTCGTAGCGGCGCCCCTTGAAGACGACACCGTGCACCGGGCCGCCCGCGTCCTCGTTCTCGGCGAGCATCTGGAGGGCGTCGGTGAGCTGGATCTCGCCGCCGCGGCCCGGCTCGGTCCGGCGCAGTATCCCGAAGATCTCGGGGCCCAGGACGTAACGGCCGATGATGGCGAGGTTGCTGGGCGCCTCCGCGGGGTCGGGCTTCTCCACCAGGCCCGTGACACGGACGACATCGCCGTCGGTGGCCCCGTCGACGGCCGCGCAGCCGTACAGGTGGATCTGCTCCGGCTCGACCTCCATGAGGGCCACGACGCTGCCGCCCTCCCGCTCCTGCACCTCGATCATGCGGGCGAGCAACGGGTCGCGCGGGTCGATCAGGTCGTCACCCAGGAGGACCGCGAAGGGCTGGTCGCCCACGTGCGGTGCGGCGCACAGGACTGCGTGGCCGAGGCCGCGCGGGTCGCCCTGGCGGACGTAGTGCATGGTGGCCAGGTCGCTGGACTCCTGGACCCTGGAGAGCCGTTCGCCGTCCCCCTTGCGCGTCAGCGCCGATTCCAGCTCGTAGTTCCGGTCGAAGTGGTCCTCCAGGGGACGCTTGTTCCGGCCGGTGATCATCAGTACGTCGGAGAGGCCCGCGGCGACCGCTTCTTCCACCACATACTGGATCGCGGGCTTGTCGACGACAGGCAGCATCTCCTTGGGAGTGGCCTTGGTTGCCGGCAGGAACCGGGTGCCGAGACCAGCGGCTGGGATGACAGCCTTGCTGATCCTGGGGCGCGACTGAGTCATGCGCAGAACTGTAACCGCTGCGTATGGGCGGAAGGTGAGCGTCCGGTTAACTTCGTCCCCGTGGAAGACCATATGAGAGGTATGCGGAAACCCCTTGAACGATGACATGTCGCGAAAGGCTCTCTTGCGGCGCGAACTGCTGGCCGCCCGCAGGCTGCTGACCTCGCAGCAGGTCAGGGACACGGCCGAGGTCCTCGCCCGGACGGCCTCGGCCCTCCCGGAACTGACCGCCGCGCGGACGGTGGCCGCCTACGTCTCCGTGGGGCGCGAGCCGGGCACCCACGCCCTGCTGGACGGGCTGCGCGCCCGGGGCGTGCGGGTCCTGCTGCCGGTCCTCATGGCCGACAACGACCTGGACTGGGCGCTCTACGAGGGTGCCGGGCACCTCGTCCCCGCCGGCCGCGGACTGCTGGAGCCCGACGGGGCGCGTCTGGGGCCCGGGGCCGTGCTGGCGGCCGGGGCGGTCCTGCTGCCCGGACTCGCCGTGGACCGCCGGGGCATGCGGCTGGGCCGCGGCGGCGGCAGCTACGACCGGGTACTGGCCCGGCTCGCTGCCGCCGGGGCCCACCCGGCCCTGGTCGTCCTGCTGTACGACGACGAGGTGGTCGCACGGGTCCCGGAGGAGCCGCACGACCACCCCGTGCACGCCGTGGTCACACCGGCCGGAGTACGGCGCTTCCCCGGCCGGGATCTTCCCTGCGGCCAGAAAGGGGACCCGGGCCGGGAAGGGGATCCCGGTCAGGAAGGGGGCCCCGGCCGGGGAAGCGCGCCTACGGCTTCTTGAGCGTCAGGGTGTCGACCGTCGACCCGTCCACTGCGTCCTTCCCGTAGGACCAGTCGAGCAGTTCCCCGTCGACCCACTTGTCGGTCTGGTCGGTGTAGTGGGCGCTGAACGCGTGCCCGGAGGCACCGGTGAGGTTGATCCAGCGGGACTTGTCCCACTCGCCCACGTTGACGACCATCCGCATCGAGGGGACCCAGATGACGTCGTAGCCGCCCGCCGCGTTCCAGCCGGTCGCGTTGACCGCGGCCTCGCCGCCGCCGAGGTGCCACGGGCCCCGGTTGAGCGCCCGCTGCAGCAGGCCGGGCCCCTCCTTGCCGAGCGTCTGGTTGCGCAGGGTCAGCTGGTGCAGCCGGCCCCAGCTCCAGGTGGTGATGTCCTTGCCGAGTTCGGCGGTCAGCTCCCAGCGGGCGTCCTCCATGGCGCGCGCGAAGAGCTGGTCACGGGTGTCGATGGCTTCCTCGCGCCCCTGGGCGGGCACCTTCCACCAGTCGTTGTCCTGGTCGTCGAGGATGGACCCGACGACCTCGTACCAGCGGTCGCCGCCGTCCGGCTGCGCCGAGTCGGGGTCCCGCTGGCCGCATTCGCGCACCAGCTTGTTCTGCTCGTCCACCGGACCGGTGGCCACCGCGGGCTTCACGTAGATGCAGTCGCCCTCGGCCCGGAGCTCCTTGGGGAGCTTGTTGCCGAAGGCCAGCTTGAGGATGTTGCGCCAGACGCCGTTGAAGTAGGCGGCCGCCGCGGAGTCGGGCTCCTGGGTGTAGTCCCAGCCCTCCAGCAGCTTCTGGGCCTCGCGGACGCTCTGGTCCTTGATGGTGATCTTCTTGAGCTCCGGCACCAGCTCGGCGGCGATCGCGCTCTGGTTGTCCATCTGCATCGACTGCATGTCGTCGGTGGAGATCTTCTCCCCGCCGTCGATCTTCTTCTGGATCAGGTCGTTGATCCGCTGGCTGCGGGCGCCGTAGCCCCAGTCCTTGGTGAGCATGTGGTCGTAGGTGTCGTCGATGACCGCCTGGTTGGCGGTGACGATGTAACCCCGCTCCGGGTCGTACTCGTAGGGCAGTTCCTCGAAGGGGACGGGCTCCTCCTCCCAGCCGTACTCGGAGGACCAGCCGGGGCTCGGCATCGTGCCGTCGCCCTTGAGGCGGACCGGGATCCTGCCGGGCGCCTGGTAGCCGATGTGGCCCTCCGTGTCGGCGTAGACGAGGTTCTGCGAGGGCACCTCGAAGTGCGCGGCCGCGGCCCGGAAACTCTTGAAGTCCTTGGCCCGGTTGAGCTCGAACACGGCGTCCATGGACTTGCCGGGCTCCAGCGCGGTCCACTTCAGCGCGACCGCGTAGCCGTCGCCCCGGTCGGGGGCCGAGTTGGTGACCGGGGCCCTCTTGCCGACCTTCTCCAGTTCGGCGCTGCGGTCGGAGATCAGGGGGCCGTTGTTGGTCTCCCGGACGGTGATCTTCCGGCTCCTGCCGCCGGCGACCTTGATGGTCTCCTCACGGGTGACGAAGGGCCGGGTCTTGTTGTCGTACTGGTATCCGTCGGCCGAGACCTTCTCCAGGAAGAGGTCGGTGACGTCGGCGCCGAGGTTGGTGAAGCCCCAGGCGATGTCCTGGTTGTGGCCGATGATCACACCGGGCATGCCCGAGAAGGTGTACCCGGCGGTGTCGTATCCGCAGGTCTCGGAGACCTCACGGCAGTGCAGCCCCATCTGGTACCAGAGCGAGGGCAGCATCGGCGCCAGGTGCGGGTCGTTGGCCAGCAGCGGGTCCCCGGTGGTGGTGTGCTCGCCGGAGATCACCCAGGAGTTCGAGCCGATGCCGTTGCCGTTGGGGCCGAGCAGTGCCGGGATCTCGTCCAGCGTGTCGGAGAGGGCCGCGAGCTGGGTGTTCAGCCCCTGGGTCGCACCCTGCGGGGTCTGGGACCCGATGCCGTCCGAGGGCTGGGCGTCCGGGTCGAACTCCCCGGTGACCGGGGAGACGGCGCCCTGTTCGACGATCGGCTTGTTCTTGTCGAACGGGTAGTCCGGGTACAGGTCCTCGATCTGCTTTTCGTCGAGCCTGCTGGTCAGCAGCGAGCGGTCGATCTCGTCCTGCATGTTGCCGCGCAGGTCCCAGGCCATGGCCTTCAGCCAGGCGACCGAGTCGACCGGGGTCCACTCGGTGGGCGCGTAGTCGTTGGTCAGGCCGAGCGCCGCGTACTCGACGGAGATGTCCTTGCCGTCCTTGCCCTCCAGATACGCGTTCACGCCCTCCGCGTACGCCTGGAGGTTCTTCTTGGTCTCCTCGTTCAGGACCTCGTCGTACTCCTTCTGCGCGACCCGGTGCCAGCCCAGGGTGCGCAGGAAGGCGTCCGTCTCGACCTGTCCGGAACCGAACATCTCGGAGAGCCGCCCGGACGTCATGTGCCGGCGGACGTCCATCTCCCAGAAGCGGTCCTGCGCCTGCACGAAGCCCTGCGCGCGGAAGAGGTCGGCGTCGGTGTCCGCGTAGATCTGCGGGATGCCGTAGCCGTCGCGTTTGACCTCGACGTCACCGGTGAGGCCCTTGAGTTCGAGGGTGCCGGTGGTCTGCGGGTACGACGCGCGGACCGTGGACACGGCCCAGTACCCCCCGTAGCCGACACCCGCGACGAGCGCCAGCACCAGGACGATCACGAGCAGGCGAGCGCGTCGCCCCTTCTTCCTGCCGGATTTCTTCGCATCGGAAGCACCGGAAGGGGCGGTTGTGTTGGCGGGCATCGCTGTCCTTCGAGGGGCAGGGTGGTCCTGGGAGTGCAGGAGCAACCATAGGCGCCCCGCCCAGGTCACTCGGACGCGGTATGGAGATGCATCCATTTGCGCAGCCCTCGTAGGAACACACAAAGGCGTCAAGAAAGCGTTAAAGATTAGGTAAGGTAACGAAGTACTGGCCGCCGGAGGCCGATCCGGGAGGCGTACGCAGGGAAGGAACGGACCCTGACTGTCCACGCGCTCAACGAACTTCTGCTCGCCTGCTCGCTCGTCCTGCTGGTCGCCGTGGCCGCGGTACGCGTCTCGTCCCGCAGCGGGCTCCCCAGCCTGCTGCTCTACCTGGGCATCGGCATCGCCCTGGGACAGGACGGCCTCTTCGACATCAAGTTCGACAACGCCGAGCTGACCCAGGTGATCGGCTACGCCGCCCTGGTCGTCATCCTCGCCGAGGGCGGTCTGGGCACGAAGTGGAAAGAGGTGCGCCCGGCCCTCCCGGCGGCGGCCGTGCTGTCCACCGTCGGCGTGGGCATCAGCGTGGGCGTCACCGCGGCCGCCGCGCACTACCTCGTCGGCCTGGAATGGCGGCAGGCGCTGATCATCGGGGCCGTCGTCTCCTCCACCGACGCCGCGGCCGTCTTCTCCGTCCTGCGCAAGGTGCCGCTGCCCTCCCGCATCACCGGCGTGCTGGAGGCCGAGTCCGGGTTCAACGACGCCCCCGTCGTCATCCTGGTGGTCGCCTTCTCCGCCGTCGGCCCCGTCGAGCACTGGTACGTACTGGTCGGCGAGATAGCCCTGGAGCTGGCCATCGGCGCGGCCATCGGCCTCGCGGTGGGCTGGCTCGGCTCCTTCGGACTGCGGCACGTGGCACTGCCCGCGTCCGGGCTCTACCCGATCGCCGTGATGGCCATCGCGGTGTCCGCCTACGCGGCGGGTGCCATGGCGCACGGCAGCGGGTTCCTCGCCGTCTACCTGGCCGCGATGGTCCTCGGCAACTCCAAGCTGCCGCACTGGCCGGCCACCCGGGGCTTCGCCGACGGGCTGGGCTGGCTGGCCCAGATCGGGATGTTCGTCCTGCTCGGCCTCCTGGTCACCCCGCACGACCTGATCGACGACTTCTGGCCCGCCGTGGTGGTGGGCCTGGTCCTCACCGCCGTCGCCCGGCCGCTGTCGGTCTTCATCAGCCTCGCGCCGTTCCGCCTGCCGCGGCGGGAGAAGGCGCTGATGTCCTGGGCGGGACTGCGCGGCGCCGTCCCCATCATCCTGGCGACCATCCCCATGGTGTCCGGCATCGAGGGCAGCACCCGGGTCTTCAACATCGTCTTCGTACTGGTCATCGTCTACACCCTGATCCAGGGACCGACCCTGCCCTGGCTGGCGAAGGCGCTCAGGATCGGCGACGACCCGTCCGAGGCATCCGACCTGGGCATCGAGTCGGCGCCGCTGGAGCGGCTGCGCGGACATCTGCTGTCCGTCTCGGTGCCGGGGAAGTCGAAGATGCACGGCGTGGAGGTCGGCGAACTGCGCCTGCCAGCCGGAGCGGCCGTCACCCTCGTCGTACGCGACGGCAAGAGCTTCGTGCCCGCGCCCTCCACCGTGCTCCGGCGCGGGGACGAACTGCTGGTCGTCGCGACCGATCCGGTACGCGACGCCGCGGAGGCACGACTGCGGGCGGTCGCCGAGGGCGGCAAGCTGGCGGGCTGGCTGGGGACGGGCGGGACCGCGGGCCAGGAGGCCACGCCCCTCGTGGACGTCCCCCATGTGGTGAAGCTCGCCAAGAAGCTGGGCAGGTCGGGATCCGACGAGGGCCGGACGGGGAACACGCCGGCCCGCCGCTGACCACCGGACCGCCGGGCCGCCGGGCCACCGGGCCACCGGGTCACCGGGCCACCGGGTCACCGGGTCACCGGGTCACCGACGACCGGATGCCCGGCCCTCGCAGGGCCGGGCGTCCGTCCCCGACGGGCGCGGGCATCACCCGCGGTGGGGCGCGGGTGCCCGTTCGGGGCCGGGTGCGGGCGTCACCCGCGACGGGCTGCGGGTACCGGTCCGCGACCCGGAGAGGACATGGACACCTGCCTGTAACATCGGGTCTTGTTACACCTGATCGACTCGATCTGACGTGATCGACCAACTCTGCCTGACGCAGAGCTGGCGCGACCGTATGGCGGTCGTGGCGCCTTCCCGCCCCGGAGCGGGCCGCCCGGCATCTACCGCAGTCCCGCGCGAAGAGGACAGCTCTCGGCAGCTTCCGCACGGCCCCCGCACCCCGGTGCGGATCGCCCCGGGAGCACGGCCACCAGGCGGCAGAAAGGCATGGACCGTGGCGTCCACGGTCTCCGACCGCCCCGGTTACGGGCAGTTGCTGCGCACCCCGGGTGCGTGGACCTTCCTGGTCCCGGGCTTCGCCGCCCGGCAGCCCTTCGCGATGCTGACCATCAGCATCGTGCTCCTGGTGCAGCACACCACCGGTTCGTACGGCAGCGCGGGCGCCGTCGCGGCCGTCTCCGGCGTCTCGATGGCACTGTTCGGACCGCAGAGCGGCCGGCTCGCCGACCGTTTCGGCCAGCGTGCGGTGCTCCTGCCCGGCGTGCTGGTGCACGCCGTGTCCGTCGGCACGCTCACCGCGCTGGCGCTGGCCGGAGCGCCCCTGTGGGCGCTCTTCCTGGCCGCTGTGCCCACCGGCGCCTCGATCCCGCAGATAGGACCGATGGTCCGGGCGCGCTGGGCGGAGCTGCTGGGCGCCGCGCCGGGGCGCAAGGCGTCCCCGCTGCTGGGGACCGCCGCCGCGTTCGAGTCCGTGACGGACGAGTTCACCTTCGTCCTCGGGCCGGTGATCGCCACGGCGCTGTGCACCGGCGTGCATCCGGCGGCCGGACTGGTCGCCGAAGGCGTGCTCACCCTGGCCGGCGGCGTCGTCTTCGCCGCACGGCGCGCGACCCAGCCCACACCCCGCAGGACCTCGGCGTCCGCGGCACCGCACCGGTCGGCGCTGTCGGTGCCGGGGGTCCGGGTCCTCGCGGTCGCCTTCCTCGGCATCGGGTCCGTCTTCGGCGGCATGCAGGTCTCGCTGACCGCGTTCGCCGAGGAGGCCGGGCATCCGGGCATGAACGGGCTCCTGTACGGCGTCTTCGCGGCGGGCAACATGCTAGCCGGGATCGCCTGCGGGGCCATCGCGTGGAAGAGCGGTCCGCGCCGCCGGCTGATCGCCGGGTACGTGGCCCTGACCCTGACCGCGTCCGGGCTCTGGGCGGTCGGCTCCATCCCCCTGCTGGCCGGGCTCGGCCTGTTGGTGGGCCTCTGCATCGCGCCCGCGCTGATCAGCGGCTA
Source organism: Streptomyces nitrosporeus (assembly GCF_008704555.1). Classification (NCBI taxonomy): domain Bacteria; kingdom Bacillati; phylum Actinomycetota; class Actinomycetes; order Kitasatosporales; family Streptomycetaceae; genus Streptomyces; species Streptomyces nitrosporeus. The sequence continues at coordinate 4,521,455 of NZ_CP023702.1, read as the reverse complement.
CACCCTGGTCGACGCCCTGGTGCCGGGGTCCGCCAGGACGGAGGCCTTCACCTGGCTGACGGGCGCGGTGGCCCTCGGCCAGGCGGCGGCCGTCACGGTGGCCGGGCAGCTCGCCGACGCGCATGGGGCGAGCACCGGTTTCCTGGTGCCGCTGGCCGGGACGGCGCTGGCCCTGGTGACCCTGCTGAGCCTGCGTTCACGGCTGGTACCGCCGCACCGGGACGGGGCCGTGGCACGTGGGATCGGTCACCGCGAGCCGGTCACGGTGGACTGACGGCGCGGAATACGTCAGTATGGAGCGTCGTTAGCACTCATTGAGTGAGAGTGCCAGGAGGAGCAAGTGCCGACCTATCAGTACCAGTGCACCGAATGCGGCGAGGGCCTCGAGGCGGTGCAGAAGTTCACCGATGATGCCCTGACCGTGTGCCCGAACTGCGACGGACGCCTCAAGAAGGTGTTCTCTGCGGTCGGTATCGTCTTCAAGGGCTCCGGTTTCTACCGGAACGACAGCCGCGGCTCCTCGTCGAGCAGCACGCCGGCCACGTCGCCCGCGAAGGCGTCCGGTTCCTCGTCCACCCCGGCCTCGTCGGGTGCGGAGTCGAAGCCCGCCGCTTCGGCCTCCTCGGCGTCGAGTTCCCCGAGTTCCACGAGCGGTACGTCCGCCGCCTGAGGCCCCACCGGGACGGACGAACGCCCCATGGCTTCACGAGGACCCCGCCGGTGCGATCATCCGATCGCACCGGCGGGGTCCTCGTCGCGCCTCGGCATGTCCGCCGCTCCTGTCGCCCCGATAGTGTGACCGCATGATGAATGCGGAAGCGGCCACAGCGGACATCGGTGTCATCGGCGGATCGGGCTTCTACTCCTTCCTGGAGGAGGTGACCGAGGTCCGGGTGGACACCCCGTACGGAGCGCCCAGTGACTCGCTCTTCCTGGGTGAACTGGCGGGCAGGCGGGTGGCGTTCCTCCCCCGGCACGGCCGCGGCCACCATCTCCCCCCGCACCGCATCAACTACCGCGCCAACCTGTGGGCCCTGCGTTCGGTGGGCGTACGCCAGGTGCTCGGCCCGTGTGCCGTCGGCGGACTGCGCCCCGAATACGGTCCGGGCACCCTGCTCGTGCCCGACCAGCTGGTGGACCGCACCAAGTCCCGTACGCAGACGTACTACGACGGTGAGGTCCGGGCGGACGGGGTCCGGTCCAACGTGGTGCACCTCGGTTTCGCCGACCCGTACTGCCCCCGAGGCCGCGAGGCGGCGCTCGCGGCGGCGCGCGGGCGTGACTGGCAGCCGGTCGACGGCGGCACCCTGGTCGTCGTGGAGGGGCCCCGTTTCTCCACCCGCGCGGAGTCCCGCTGGCACGCGGCGATGGGCTGGTCGGTGGTCGGGATGACGGGGCACCCGGAGGCGGTGCTGGCGCGTGAACTGGGCCTCTGCTACTCGACGATGACGCTGGTCACCGATCTGGACGCGGGTGCGGAGGCGGGCGAGGGCGTCAGCCACGAGGAGGTGCTGGCGGTGTTCGCCGCCAATGTCGGCCGGCTCCGTTCGGTGCTCTTCGACGCGGTCGCACAGCTTCCCGCGACCGAGGACCGCACCTGTGGCTGCGCGCACGCGCTGGACGGCATCGACACCGGGGTCGAGCTGCCCTGACGCCGTGCGGGACGTGCGGCGCGGGAGCCTGCTACCGGTGGTGCGGCGCGGGGAACCTGCGGCCAGTGGTGCGGCGCGGGGAACCTGCTACCGGTGGTGCGGCGTGGGGGCGTGCGGCCTGTGCGGCCCGTGCCACAGGGGTCTCCTGCCGGTGGCACGGGCCCGTACTTCCCGCGGCACGCACGGGGGCGCACTGCCTGGCCGGGCGTCACCGGCCGGATGCCACCGGCCGGGCGCCGTCCACCCGTGCGGGCGGTGGAGTTGTCCACATCGGGGCGGCTGTCCACAGGCCCCGGCGGGATTCCCGGGGCCGCGGCATGGTGAGGACGTTCCTGTGTACGTCTCTCACGGCAGGTGGTGATGGCCCGTGTTCCCCTCGGTGCCCGATACGCGTCCGGCGCCTCCCGCGCCTCTCGGGATCCCGCTCTTCGCCCCTCTGAGGGTGCGCGGCGGGGGCCGGGTGCGGCGAGCGGTCCGGGGCTCGCGCCGCGCGACGGCGGCGGGGTTCGCGATGTGCTGCGCGGTGCTCGCCGTGACCGGGGCAGGCGGGTCCGGGGCAGGCGGGTCCGGGTCTTCGCCGGAGCAGCGGCCGGTGGCCGCCGCGCAGGCCGCCCGGCACCCCGAGCGGCAGCCCTCCCGGCTGGTGTCCGCCCCGGTGCGGATCGCCGACGCCGCCACGGTCGGGCTGTTGCGGCCGGGCGACCGCGTCGACGTGATAGCGGCGAGCGGGTCGGACGCGAAGGCCCGGCTGGTCGCCGAGGACGTACGGGTGGCGGATGTGCCGGGGCCGGCCGACCCGGCGGCCCCGGACGGTGCCCGCGTGGAGGACGGTGCGCTGGTGGTCCTCGCCGTGGAGCGCCGGACCGCTGCGGCCCTGGCGGGGGCGGGCGCGTCCGGGCGGCTCGTCGTGGCGGTGTCCCGTGGCCGCTGAGCACGGCCCAGGGGTGGTCAGATGTGGTGCGGCGGCTTCTCGTCGAGGAAGCGCGCCAGGTCGGCCGCGCTGTTGCCGGCCGGAGCCCGCTCACCCCACCCCTGGTCCGTGTCGTCCGTGGACTGCCGGTCCAGCGGATCGTCGAAGACCAGAGCGGGCTTCGGCCCGGGCTCCTGCCGCGGTTCCTGCCGCGACGGCTTCGGGTCTCGCGGGCCATGGGCGGGGGCGGTACTCATACCTCCAGGATACGAGGGTGTTCAGCGGTCCTTCGGGTCGAGCGCCCACAGGCCCAGGACGGCGAGGAACGACAGGCACAGGAAGCCCGCTCCCCACCAGGCCGTGCCGGTGTTGCCCTCCATCCACTCGTCGACGATCACCGTCAGCCCCCACAGCTGTCCGACGACCACACTCAGCGCCAGCACCAGCCTGGCCGTCAGCTTGGAGGAGCGTTCGGGTTCCTGTTCGGTTCCGGCGCCGGGGCCGGGGCCTGTGTGGCGCACCCGCGGATCGCCGTAGCCGCTGGTGGGGCGGATCTGGGGGTAGCGCTCGTGGACGGGGCGGTTCAGTTCGGCGTGGGCGCTCCCGGGGTGGTAGGTGGGAGGCCGCGGCGGTTCGGCGGGTTCCAGGGGCTCGGTCATGTCCGGCTCCCCGGGGTGGTGCCGGACTGTCCGGGTCCTGGTGGGGCCTCGGCTCCGCCCCCGGTCCCCGGACATCCGATCCGGGCTGCGAGATCGGGGCGGTCATCGGCGAGCTGGCGGCACAGCCCCGCCTCGACGCTCTCCTCGGACCGGGTGGTGCCCACGGCCCAGATGCTGCCGTCGTCCAGTTCGGTCAGGACCACCTTGGGCAGTCCTCTGGGCGGTGGTCCGGCCGTGACGGCTCCGGTGCGGGCGTCGAAGACGCCTTCGTGGCACGGGCAGTAGAGCTCCCCCTCCGTGCCCCGGTCCTTGCGCCAGAGCACGGCGCAGGCCAGATGGGTACAGACGGCGGAATAGCCGACCAGGGTGCCGTCGTCCATGCGTACGGCGACCGCCCGGTCCTCGTCCCCGGGGTAGCGGAACGCGAGGGACTCCCCGGGCAGCAGTCCGGCGGCGATCCGCTTCGGGGCGGGTGCCTTGCCGTCGTCCGTGTCACCGTGGCGGTGGAGGATTCCGCCCGCCACGCCCAGGCCGCCCACCGCGAGACCGCCGGAGACCGTGGTGACGATCCGGAGATAGTCACGCCGGGTGGTCAGGGAGTCGGCGGCGATCCTGTCGTGGAGGGCTTCCCTGGCGTCTCCGTCGGCGCCTCCACCGTCGGTGGCGGTGCCGTCGCCGCCCGGCTGGGGCTGTTCGGTGACGCTCATCGGCGGACGTCCTTCCCGTTGATCTCGACGACGGGAAGCCCGCCGGGCACCGGCCACCGGACCCGCTCCGCGGGCACGACCATGGCCACCCCGGTCCGGACCTCGCTCTCGCCGAAGACGAAGGTGTCGGCGACCTGCACACCCGGCCGCTCGGCCTGGAGTTCCTCGACGGTGCCGTAGTACAGGGCACCGGTGGGGCAGACCGTGGCACACATGGGGGCGAGCCCGTAGGCGGTGCGGTCGTAGCAGAGGTTGCACTTCAGCTGGAGCTTCGCCTGGAGATCGATCTTGGGTACGCCGAAGGGGCAGGCGTTGACGCAGTTGGCGCACCCGATGCAGCGGGTGGTGTCGGCCTCCTGCACCACCCCGTCGGCCGTCACCAGGATCGCGTCGGCCGGGCACACCTCGGCGCACGGGGCGACGGGGTCCTCGCAGTGCATGCAGACCGTGGGGAGGGAAGCGACGCTGTGCCCCTCGTCGGGGTAGTCGAGGTGGATCATCGACTTGCCCCGGTGGGAGTCGCATTCCCGGCAGGCGGAGACACAGGCCTGGCAGCCGATGCAGCGCCCCGGGTCGATGAACATCGTTCTGCCCATCATCCGGGCATCAGCTCCTCTCCGAGGTGCCGCGGCCCTGCGGGGCCGTGGGCGGCAGCGGGTCGGTCCGGGAGACCTGGGTCTCGGGGTAGGCGACGTGGCCGGGGGCGACCGGTGGCGCGGGGACCTCGTCGATGCTTTCGGCGTGCTCGATGCGGCAGGCGCAGACCTTGTACTCGGGGATCTTGGAGCGGGGGTCGAGCGCGTCGATGGTCAGCGCGTTCGCCGCAGTGGGGACGGGCCAGTGGTACGGGATGAACACGGTGTCGGGCCGGATCGCCTCGGTCACCAGGGCGGGGAACACCTCGCTGCCGCGCCGGGTGACGACACGGACGGGCTCGCCGTTGCGGAAGCCGTGGGAGGGGTGGACCTCCGCCCAGGGGCGCGGGGTCTGCTCGACCAGGGCCCCCAGCCTCCGGGTCTGGTTGCCGGACAGGAAGTGGGCGACGGTACGCCCGGTGGTGAGCGTCATCGGGTGCTCCTCGTCGTACGGATCCGCCGGCGGGTGCCATTCGACGACCTGCATGTGGACCTTGCCGTCGGTGTGGTAGGTCGTGCCGTCCTCGAACAGGCGGGGGGTGCCCGGATGGTCGGTGGAGGGGCACGGCCAGACGATCCCGCCGGTCTCCTCGAGCCGCTCGTAGGTGATCCCGGAGTAGTCGATGATCGTGCCCGCGGAGGCCCTGCGGAGTTCCTCGAAGACGTCGCGGGAACCGCCGAAGGCGAACTTGTCCCCGGCGCCGAGGCGCCGGGCCAGTTCGCACATCACCCAGGTGTCGGTCCGCACACCGGCCGGAGGCTCCTGGGCCTTGTTGTGCTTGACGACGCGCGCCTCCGCGTTGGCCATCACGCCCTCGTCCTCGGCCCAGATGGTGACGGGGAAGACGACGTGCGCGTTGGCCGCCGTCTCGGAGAGGAAGAAGTCGAACTGCGCGTGGAACTCGGTGCTGTCGTACCCGTCCTTGACGACGGAGTAGTTGGGGAGGGAGACGAAGGGGTTGTTGCAGATGCCGATGAGCCCGCGGATCTCGCGGCGCTGCATCTGCCAGACCATCTCCATCATCGACGTCCCTGCGGCCGGGAGCTCCGACTCCTCGATGCCCCAGATCTCGCAGATCTGCCGGCGGTGCTCCTCGTTGAGGATGGAGCGGCCCCCGGGGAGGAGGTCGGCCTTCTGGCCGTGCTCGCGGCCCCCCTGGCCGTTCCCCTGGCCGGTGAGGGTGCCGTAGCCGGCCCCGGGCTTGCCGAGATGCCCGGTGGCGGTGCACAGGTTGATCACGGTGAGGCAGTTCTCGACGCCCTGGGTGTGGTGCTCGATGCCCCGGGCGTGGAAGGCCATGGCCTTGGGCGCCCGCGCGAAGGCGCGTGCCACCTGGACGATCTGCTCCGCGGGGATCCCGCAGATCTCGGCGGCGCGGGACGGCGGGTAGTGCGCGGCGTTGGCCTTGACCTCCTCCCAGCCGGTCGCGTGGGCGGCGAGGAAGTCCTCGTCGGTGAGGCCTTCCTCGATCACCACGTTCAGCACGGAGTTGAAGAAGGCCGAGTCGGTGCCCGACTTGAGGGCGACGTGGATGTCGGCGGTGCGGGCCACCGCCGTCTCCCTCGGGTCGACCACGATCAGGGTGGCACCGCGGTCCCGCGCCCCCCAGACGTACTGGGTGAGCACGGGGAAGCACTCCCCGACGTTGGCTCCGGCCAGCAGCAGGCAGTCGGTGAGCAGGATGTCGGCGAACGGGTTGCCGGCCCGGTCGATGTTGAAGGCCAGTTTGTTGGCGCCTGCCGCGCTGACCATGCACAGCCGGCCGTTGTAGTCGACATGCCGGGTCCTGACCGCCACCCTGGCGAACTTGCCGACCAGGTAGCTTTTCTCGGTGAACAGGCTGGCGCCGCCGAGCACGCCGAAGGCGTCGTTGCCGTGGGCCTCCTGGATGCGCCTGATCTCGGAGACCGTGAAGTCGAGCGCCTCGTCCCAGGAGACCTCGCGCAGTTCCTCGTCGCGCGAGCGGCGCATGAGCGGGGCGGTCAGCCGGTCGGGGTGGTTGACCTGCTGGTAGGCGTTGACACCCTTGGGGCAGAGCCGCATGCGGTTGATGTCGTGGTTGCGGGGCTCCACTCCGAAGACCTTGCCGCCCCGGTCGACGCGCAGATACATGCCGCACTGGACACCGCAGAAGCAGCAGTGGGTGGGGACGAGCGTTTCGCCGTGCTGGTCGGCGTGCCACCGGTCCGCCGGGATCCCGCCCGCGTCCCGGAAGCCGCCGGTCCCCGGCGGAGTGAGGGACGGATCGAGGGGGAGGAGCGTACGGCGGTCGACTGCGTGTGGATCCGCGGTCACTGAAAGCCCTTCTTGACCTGGGTGAGATAGGCGCTGCCCCGCAGCACCCGCTTGCAGCGCGGGCAGTATTCGGCCCATTGGTCGAAACCGAGTTCGAGGTCGCGCATGGTGCCGCGCAGGTTCTCGACGTAGGGCCCGGTGTCGATGGGTTCCCCGCAGCGCCGGCAGGCGAAGATCTCGTCGCCCTGCCGCGCCGTGTACTTGAAGAGCTGCATGCCGACCGCGGCCGGCCGCTGCACGATATGGAAGAACTTCCCGAACGGGATGTAGATGAGCGTGAAGACCACCGACACCATGTGCAGGATCGCGAGGAACTCGTAACCGCCGCCGTGCAGGAAGATCGACGAGAAGGTGAGCAGCAGGCCGGTCACCGAGATGATGATCAGCGCGAGCAGCGGCACCATGTCGTAGGCGAAGCGCTGTCCCGTCATCGCCCCGCGGTCCTTCATCCGGCGCCACAGGAAGTAGGCGGCGCCCGGGATCACCAGGACGGCGGCCAGGTCCAGGCCGTGGAACATCACCCAGCCGACGAAGTCCAGGGAGTCGAATCCGAGGATCTTGAATCCCCAGATCCTCATCTCGTAACCCGGTCCCGAGCCGGTGCCGGAGGTGAAGGTGAACCAGCCCCAGGTGAGGGGGAAGGTGATCAGCGCGGCGAGGACACAGCCCCAGAAGATCAGCTGGTGGGCCGCCCACCGGGCGTGTGACCTGGCACCGAGGAACTTCTGGAAGCCCAGGTAGGTCGCGATCATCTTCGGCAGCGCCGTGGGGGCCCGGCGGAAGTTGTCGGCCGAGAAGAAGCTGCGCCAGCCGTTGACGAAGAGCCGCCGGGCTCCGGGCGCCGACACCCAGACCGTGTAGCGGTAGGCGACGCCGAAGGCGAGGAAGACGCTGGCCACGGCATAGGGCAGCAGGGCGGAGTCGAAGTTGTGCAGCATCCGGCTGCCGAACACGATGGCGAGGATCAGCAGGGCGGACACGACGGCGCCGGCCAGGGTGGCCCGGCCCTTGACGGACCGCGGAAGGGCGTCGACGGCTCTCGTGGCGAGGGCGGAACCCCGGCTCCGCCACCCGTCTCCGGGGCCGTGCGTGGGCGGCCCGGTACGGGCGCCGGGATCGGGCTGCTCGGCTGCGGCAGGCGCTTCTGGTGGCTCGGTCACCCAGCCACCGTAGGTCCGGATAATGCACTTAGTCCCTTTTTGCGCACTGAGAGGGTGGGCGCGTCGCCCGCACGGCACAGACCCGCTTGTCGAGCGGCCTCTCCTGTGGGCGCCTGCCGGGCCACGACGCGGGCGCAGGCGGCCCCGACGCGGGCGGCCCGTCGCACCGGGGCCGCCGCCGCACTCCCCCGGCCCCCGCGGTCCGCTGTACGTTCGCCGGGGGACGGACAGGCCGTCACCGCGCCGCGTGACACCCGACCGCCTTTCCCCGCCCGCCGCCGTACGCGACCGAGGAGCACACGATGCCCGACGACCTGTCCGCCGCCGGTCCGCTGGACGCCCTGACCGACGTGGCCGGCATCCGGGTCGGCCACGCCCGCGTACCCGGCGGCCTGGCGCTGAGCGGGACCACCGTGGTGCTCGCGCCCGAGGGCGGGGCCGTGGCCGCCGTCGACGTACGCGGCGGCGGCCCGGGCACCAGGGAGACGGACGCGCTCGACCCACGGAACCTGGTGCAGCGGGTGGACGCCGTCGTGCTCACCGGTGGAAGCGCGTTCGGCCTGGACGCGGCGTCCGGGGTGACGGCCTGGCTGGAGGAACAGGGACGCGGGGTCCCGGTCGGGGCGGAGCCCGGCCGGGTCGTCCCCGTCGTGCCGGCCGCGTGCCTCTTCGACCTGGGGCGGGGCGGCGACTGGCGGGCCCGCCCCGACGCCTCGACCGGGCGGGCCGCCGTGGAGGCCGCCGCCGCTTCCGGGGCGGGCCACCCGGTCGCCGAGGGCTCGGTCGGGGCGGGCACGGGCGCGGTCGCCGGAGACCTCAAGGGCGGGGTCGGCACGGCGAGCCGGAGGCTGGCGTCCGGGACGACGGTCGCCGCGCTGGCCGTCGTCAACGCGGCCGGCTCGGTCGTCGATCCGCGGACCGGGATCCTGTACGGCGAGTACGGCACCGCCGAGCCTTCGTCACCACCCGGCCGCGCGACGCGCGAAGCCGCGCTCCGGCGGCTGGCCCGGCTGCGGGAGGCGCGCGGCGACGGCCCCTTCAACACCACGCTCGCGGTCGTCGCCACGGACGCCGGACTGACCCGCGCCCAGGCGCAGAAGCTGGCGGGCACGGCGCACGACGGACTGGCGCGCGCCGTCCGTCCGGTGCATCTGCTGACCGACGGGGACACCGTCTTCGCCCTGGCCACCGGCGCCCGCCCGCTGCCGCCGGAGCCCACGGCCGCGATGAACGACATCCTGGCGGCGGGCGCGGACGTCCTGGCCAGAGCTGTCGTCAAGGCGATCCGGGCCGCCCGTGGAGCAGAGGGCCCGGGCGGAACATTCCCCTCCTATAGCGAGCTCTACGGGAGCCGGGACGATCATCATCCCGGCACTCCCTGAGGGCGGGAACTTTTCACCCGGGCGGTACGTTTTTCGCGAACCCCGGTCACGATGTCGGACCCAGGGACTACGTTATGCACGCATCGAGTAACGCGCGGCGACGGCCTGGAGACAGCACCTTGAGCGATCCGTACGAGACAACCGAGCAGCACCTCGAGCGACTCCTGCGATGCGCCCTCAACTCCTTCGACCTGTCCGACCACACCATCGAACGTCTCGGGACGGCACTGGCGCACAGCAGTGCGCTGCACTCGTCCCACCACAGTGCCGCCCTCCACCGCGAGACGTACCGGCACACCTACCTGCTCTCCGACGGCTCCGCGCTCACCCTGTGGGAGCTGGTGCACAGCGGCGGCCGGGACGCGGAGGCACCCCGCCGCCACGAGCTGTACGACGACGAGGGCGACGCCCAGGTCGCCGCCGCCCGGCTGTCCGGCAGCTTCTGGGACACACGGGCCCTCACCGACGAGAACGCGCGGGACGACATGGAGATCCTCACCCTCCTGTCGGCCGTTCCCCCGGCCCCGCTCCCCCGCATGTACGCGCCGGACAACTCGGCGGACCACGCCCGCCGGGTGCTGCGCCGCGCGGAGAACGGCGACCGGCCGGGGGCCGAGACGGCGGGACTGCTGCGCGCCGCGTTCGCCCACCACATCACCCAGATCCTCGGACGCCAGTGCCGGATCGACGGCCGGGACGCGGGATTCACCCTCTACGAGCACGCGTTCCTGCTGCTGGACGGCAGCGAGACGAGCCTGTGGGAGGTGGAGCACACCGCCACCCCGGACGGCCGCCACATGTGCGAGGTGTACACCGACGAGCAGGCCGCCCGGCTGGCCATGGAGGCCCGCACCCAGATCTGCTGACCCCGGGGCAGCCCTGGAGAGGCGCCGCTCCGCAGGCCCCCGGACCGAACCGGCGGGCACTCGGGCCCGGACCGGCGGGCCCCGGGCCGTCGGGCCCCGGCGCGGCTTCGCGAGGCCGACGACGCCTGGCGCAGCACAAGGGCCGACGAGCCCGGCACGGCAGAGGGCCGGCGGACGGCAGTGTGCGAGGTGGAAGATCCATCAGGCCTGTTTCTGACCTGATGGGGCCTCATCCTGGTTCCATGACCAACACCCCGGCACGGCTGCTGACCCTGCTGTCACTCCTCCAGACTCCACGCGAGTGGCCGGGCAGCGAACTCGCCGAGCGGCTCGATGTCAGTGCGCGGACCATTCGCCGCGACATCGACCGGCTCCGCGGCCTCGGCTACCCGGTCGAGGCGTCGCGCGGTTCGGTCGGCGGATACCGCCTGGTGGCGGGCGCCGCGATGCCGCCGCTGCTGCTGGACGACGAGGAGGCGGTGGCGATCGCCGTGGGGCTCCGGGCAGGCGCCGGGCACGCCATCGAAGGGATGGACGAGGCCTCCGTACGGGCCCTGGCCAAGCTGGAGCAGGTGCTGCCGTCGCGCCTGCGGCACCGGGTCTCCTCCCTGCAGCACGCCACATCGGCGCTCACACGCGGCGACGGTCCGATGATCGATCCGGGTGTCCTGACGACGCTCGCGGGCGCGGTCACCGCCTGCGAGCGGCTGCGTTTCGGCTACCGCTCGGGCGAGGGCGCCGAGTCGAAGCGCCAGGTGGAGCCGTACCGGCTGGTGAGCACGGGGAGCCGCTGGTATCTGGTGGCGTACGACCTGGAGCGGGAGGACTGGCGCACCTTCCGGGTCGACCGGGTGAGTGAGCCCTTCGCCACCGGCGCCCGGTTCGGCCCTCGCGAACTCCCCGGGGGCGGCGGTGACGCGGCCGGCCTGCTGGTCCGGGCGATGAAGTGGGAACAGGAGGAACTGCGTGTCGAGGTGACCTTCCGGGCACCGGCGGGCTTCGTGACGGCACGGCTGCCCGCCTCGATCGGCACGGTGGAGCCGACGGGCGAGGACAGCTGCCGGCTCCGTACCGTCACCACCGACGCCATGGAGTGGGTGGCCCTGCGGCTGGCCGCCCTGGGCTGCGAGTTCGTTGCGCACGAACCGCCTCAGCTGGTGGAGCACCTGGAGTCCCTGGGCGCCCGCCTGGACCGCGCCGTCGCCTCCGCCCCGGGCCGGGGCCGAGGCGGACAGGGGTGAGCCCCGGCGCCGGGGGGGGGTGGGCGCCGGGGCTCAGCTCGGGGAACCGGCACGGGACCGGTTGTCCGCCGGTGCGAACCGGCTTGATGGGGAGATTACGGGTTATCGGCTCACGCCGCAGCGTCAAAGCCCGTGTCGTGAGCCATCTTCTTCAATTCGAGCAGTGCGTGCTTCTCGATCTGGCGGATCCGCTCCCGCGTGAGGCCGTGCTGCTTGCCCACTTCGGTGAGGGTCCGCTCGCGGCCGTCCTCGATCCCGTAACGCATCCGGATGATGGAGGCGGTGCGGTTGTCCAGCTTGCCGATCAGGTCCTCCAGCTCCTCACTGCGGAGCAGGGTCATCACGGACTGCTCGGGCGACACTGCGGAGGTGTCCTCCAGCAGGTCACCGAACTGGGTGTCACCGTCGTCGTCCACGGACATGTTGAGGCTGACCGGGTCGCGGGCCCAGTCGAGGACGTTGCCGACGCGCTCGGCGTTGGAACCCAGCTCCTCGGCGATCTCCGCGTGCTCGGGGTCGCGTCCGTGCTCGCGGTTGAACTCGCGCTGCACCCGGCGGATCCTGCCGAGCTCCTCGACGAGGTGCACGGGGAGCCGGATGGTCCGGGACTGGTCCGCGATCGACCGGGTGATCGCCTGCCGGATCCACCAGGTCGCATAGGTGGAGAACTTGAAGCCCTTGGCGTAGTCGAACTTCTCGACCGCGCGCACCAGGCCCGCGTTCCCCTCCTGGATCAGGTCCAGCAGGGGCAGGCCGGCCCTCGGGTAGCGCCGGGCCACGGCAACGACGAGCCGGAGGTTGGAACGGATGAAAACGTCCTTCGCCCGCTCGCCCTGGGCGACGAGCGCCTCCAGTTCCTCACGCTTCGCTCCGCCGGCTTCGCTCTCCACCTCGCCGTCGAGTATCTGCTGGGCGTAGACGCCCGCCTCGATCGTCTGCGAGAGCTCGACCTCCCTGGCGGCGTCGAGCAGTGGGGTACGAGCGATTTCGTCCAGGTACATGCCGACCAGGTCGCGATCGGCGATCTCCCCGCCCCCGGCGCGAACACTGCTTGCCCGGTCGGTCCCGCCGGTGGAGGCGGACGAACGACGGGCGACGGCACGGGTTGCCATGCGTGCTCCCTTGCTGAGTAGGTCGCGACACCCTTCCGGGTGCCCTGCATCCGATGGAAACAACGACTGGAATCCGGACAGAATTCCCACACCGACCATTCAATTTGCTGATCATGCAGTACCCTGTCGGCCCCATCGGTGGGACAGATGGCACAGATGCCCACAGAAGCGCAGGTCAGGACCGGGTTCGAGACCGGACGGCCGCCCTCGCCACCGATGCTCTCCCTCTTCCCCGCGAGACCCCGGTCACACGGAACGCTCACCGGCGGCCCCCGTTCTGCGGGTCCGCTCCCGCCGCTCTCGCAGAGAGTGACGCCCGGCGGTCCGCGGGGCACGGCGCGGGAGCGTGGACGGTTCAGCCGATGCGCTTCTCGAACCAGGCGACGTCGTGGTAGCGGCCGAACTTCCTGCCGACCTCGTGATAGATGCCGACCGCCGTGAACCCGAAACGGGCGTGCAGACGGACGGATGCCTCGTTGGGCATGGTCACGCCGGCGTACGCACGGTGCACGTCCTCGCCCTCCAGGGCCTCGAACAGCGCTTCGTACAGCCGGGTCCCGATGCCGCGTCCGCCCGCCTCGGGGGCGCAGTAGACACTGACCTCGACCGAGGTGGAGTACGCCGCCTTGGGACGGAACGGGCCCGACGTCGCGTAGCCCAGAAGCCGCTCGCCCCGCCCCTCGCCCTGGAGCACCGTGGCGACGAGCAGCCGGTGCGGACCGGTCTCCGGGTGCGCCAGCAGCCAGGGGCGCCGCGCCTCGACGGTGAGGGGTTCGGTGTCGAAGGTTATCGCCGTCGTACGGATGTACCCGTTGTACATGTCCGTCAGCGCCTCGAGGTCGGCCTCGGTCCCCGGCCGGATGATCACTTCGGTCCACGTGTTCACGGTGCCGCCCCTTTCCTGGAGGCCACACGCTACGACGAGGCCCGGCACCGGAACGGCCCCGGGGAGCCGGAGCGCCGGGCCCGGGTGCCAAGAGCCCGGGTGCCCGGGTGTCCTCGGATCAGCCGAACTGGAGGGAGCGTTTCGCCAGGCCCATCCAGAAGCCGTCGATGACACTGCGCCCCTGGTCCAGTTCCGCCTCGGAAGCGCCCAGGGTCACGAAGAGGGGGGCGAAGTGCTCGGTCCGGGGGTGGGCCAGTCTTCCGGCCGGCGCCCTGTGCTCGAAGTCCAGCAGGGCGTCGATGTCCCGGGCCCCGAGGGCACGGTGTCCCCAGTCGTCGAACTCCGCCGACCAGCCCGGAACACCACCGCCGGCGTGGCGGAGCGCAGCCAGGTTGTGCGTGAAGAACCCGCTCCCGACGATCAGCACACCCTCGTCCCGCAGCGGGGCGAGCCTGCGCCCGATGTCCATCAGCTTCTGCGGGTCCAGGGTCGGCATGGAGATCTGCAGCACCGGGACGCGCGCGTCCGGATACATCTCGACCAGCGGCACATACGCCCCGTGGTCGAGGCCGCGGCCGGGGACGTCCTGGACCGGCGTGCCGGCACGGCGCAGCAGCTTGCGGACGTCGTCCGCGAGCTGTGGCGCACCGGGAGCGGCGTACCGCACACGGTAGTAGTGCTCGGGGAATCCCCAGAAGTCGTGGACGAGGGGGACGGTCTCGGTGGCTCCGAGGGCCAGCGGGGCCTCCTCCCAGTGCGCGGAGACCATCAGGATCGCCTTGGGGCGCGGAAGGTCCGCCGCCCAGGCGGCCAGTTCGTCCGGCCAGACCGGATCGTCGGCGAGCGGAGGGGCGCCGTGGGAGAGGTAGAGGGCGGGCATGCGTTCCGCGCTGACAGTCATGACACTCCCATTCCTCGGCCGATCAAGGTATGTGTTCTATGCAAGCGTCCCGCGTGAGCGCCGGACACAGGCATCTGCGGTGTGTACCGGGATCCGGTGGACTGCTCGGTGAACGGGTCCTGGACGACGGAAAGCTATTTCCTTGAAAATTCAAGGTCCTACTACCGCAGACCTTAGCTCTATTTAGTTAAACATTCAAGAAAAGGTCGTACAGTGGAGTACATGACCACGGCATCCACCGGCGGGCCCGGCTGGCTCACCGACGAAGAACAGAGTGTGTGGAGTGCTTATCTGCACGCCACCACGCTCATGGAGGACCATCTCGACCGCCAGCTGCAGCGTGATGCCGGTATGCCGCACATCTACTACGGACTGCTCGTCCAGCTCTCCCGGGCGCCCCGGCGCCGCAAGCGGATGACGGAGCTGGCGAAGGATGCCAAGATCACCCGTTCCCGGCTCTCCCACGCGGTGGCCCGGCTGGAGAAGAACGGCTGGGTCCGCCGGGAGGACTGCCCTTCCGACAAACGGGGGCAGAACGCCGTGCTGACCGACGACGGTTACGCCATGCTCGCGCGATCGGCCCCCGGACACGTGGACGCCGTCCGCCACGCGATGTTCGCCCGTCTCACCCCCGACCAGGTGCGCAGCCTCGGGGAGATCATGCGGGTCATCGCCGCCGGGTTGCAGCCCGAGGACACGGACGCGGATCTGCCCTGGCTCCGCTGAAGCGGAACCAGGGCAGATCTCACGCGGTCCGGGGCGTCACCGAGGGCCGGTCAGTGGGCGACGACCGGGATCCGGATCTCGTCCTCGGCACCGTCCGCGCTTCCGCTCCGGCCGCCCGCCGGCCCGGCACCGGGGCGCCCGGTGTTGATGAACGTCACCGCGACCAGCGAGGCGACGACCAGGATGCCGACCGCCCACCAGATCGCGGTGGCGAAACCGCTGACCATCGCCTGCAGCTGCAGGAGCTCCGGGTCGGCGGCACCCGCGGCGTGGTCGGCGATGTAGGCGGTGGTGGCGCCTGCGGCGATGGTGTTGAGCAGCGCCGTACCGATGGCTCCGCCGACCTGCTGCGAGGTGTTCACCATCGCCGAGGCCACGCCGGCGTCACGCGGTTCGATGCCGTGCGTCGCGAGCGACATCGCGGGCATGAACGCCGTACCCATACCGAGGCCGAGCAGCAGCTGACCGGGCAGGATGACGGCCGCGTACGAGGTGTCGACGTCCAGCTGTGTCAGCAGCAGCATGCCGACGGCGGCGACCAGGAAGCCCGGGCCCATCAGCAGCCGGGGCGGGATCCTGGTCATCAGCCGGGTCCCGATCTGCGTGGACCCGGTGATCATGCCCGCGATCATCGGCAGGAACGCGAACCCGGTCTTGACCGGCGAGTATCCCTTGACGACCTGGAGGTAGTACGTCAGGAAGAGGAAGAGCCCGAACATGGCGATGACGGCCAGGCCCAGCGAGAGGTACACCCCGCCACGGTTGCGCTCGGTCAGGACGCGCAGCGGCAGCAGCGGCGACTTCACCCGTGACTCGGTGACGACGAAGGCCAGCAGCAGGACACCGGCGGCGACGAACGTGCCGATGGTCAGCGAGTCCGACCAGCCGGCCGACTCGGCGCGGGTGAAGCCGTACACCAGGGAGACGAGCCCCAGCGTGGACAGGACGACGCCCGGGATGTCGAGCGGCGAACGGTTGCGGCTGCCGGCCGGCTCGCGGATGACGAAGTAGGCCCCCGCGGCGGCGAGCACGGCGAACGGGATGTTCACGAAGAAGGTCCAGCGCCAGTTCAGGTACTCGGTGAGGAAACCGCCCAGGATCAGGCCGACCGCGCCACCGCCACCGGCGATGGCCCCGTAGATGCCGAACGCTTTGGCCCGCTCCTTGGCATCGGTGAACATCACCGCGAGCAGGGACAGGGCGGCCGGGGCGAGCAGGGCCCCGAAGACACCCTGCAGGGCGCGGGAACCGAACATCATGGCCTCGCCCTGGGCGGCACCGCCGAGCGCGGAGGCCGCGGCGAAACCGAGCAGGCCGACCACGAAGGTGCGCTTGCGTCCCCAGAGGTCGGCTATGCGGCCGCCGAAGAGGAGCAGCCCGCCGAAGGCGAGCGCGTACGCGGTGATCACCCACTGCTTGTTGCCTTCCGAGATGCCCAGATCGGTCTGGGCGGAAGGCAGGGCGATGTTCACGATGGTCGCGTCGAGCACGACCATCAGCTGGGCGAGGGCGATGAAGGCCAGGGCCTTCCAGCGACTGGGATCCGGAAGCCGGGTATCGGGGCCGGGGAGCCGGGTGTCGGCTGTTTTGGACATGGAGGTAGCCACCTAAGGACGCGCGTGGACGCGAAGAGTCATGGTCGGTGAGTCATGGCCGGTTCCACGCCGGGCCGTGTTCCACGGGCCGGCGGGCGAACCGCTGAAAGGGTGTGCCGCTCCTGCGGTCGGACCTGCTGAACAGGTCCGACCGCTGAGCTGAAGTGCTGGGTGGAGGTCTGGGTGAGGGCGTTGGAGGGAGGTATGAGGAGGCCGCAGGAACCGGACCTGACCACAGGCGGAGAGCGCGGGTTCTGCCGGCTGCCGGCTGTCTGCTGCCGACTGCCGGCGTCACGCTGCCGACGCCTGCCGGGCCGCTCCCGTCCTCTGTGCCCGTGTCCGCCGGGGCCTGACCGGCCCGGCCGACCGCCGGGACTGTCAGGCCTCAGACCCGGTCGGCCTCAGGCCGTCCGGCCGTCGGTCCAGCCGGTCTACCGGCCTCCCTGCTCGTTCAAGTCGCTCATATCTCTCGGATCTCTCGGATCTCTCGGTCTCTCGACTCTCTCGGTCTCTTCCGGACGGGTCTTCTCGAGGTCGCGGGTGTCAGTTCCCGCGGCGCAGATCCTCCAAGGTCGCCGCCGATCCAGGCAGTTCGGAACGGGCAGGAGCTTGCAGGCCGTCCAGGAACAGCTGCAGATGACGGTGGGTGAACCGGTCGATTCCCGGGCAGGCGATGCCGGGCAGCGGCCGGGTGAGCTGGGAGAGGGCGACCAGTACGTCACCGACGGCGATGTCGGTACGCAGCCGCCCTGCGGACATGGCGCGCTCCACGAGGCCCTCGACGGCCTCTTCGAGGCGACGGCGCTCCGCGAGCAGTTCGGAGTGGTCCTTGTCGAAGCCACCGGACAGCATCGGGCACAGGGCCCCGATCCGCTCGTCGGCAGCCGCGTGTACGAAGCGGCTGAGGGCGTCGAACGGATCCGACTCCGCCGCGGCGGCTTCCTCCGCCCGCTCGGTGGTCCGGCACGTGACCGCGAGGACGACCTCGTGGACCAGTGCCGCCCGGTCGGGGAAGTTCCGGTAGAGCGTGGCGTTGCCGACCCCGGCGCGGCGCGCGACCTCGTCGAGCGGCACGTCCGGCCCGAACTCGACGAACATCTCGCGGGCGGCCGTGACGATTCGCTCCCGGTTACGCAGCGCGTCGGCCCTCGGACGAGGCGCACGGCGCTGCGTTCCGCAGACGGCGGGTTCGACGACGGTCTCCACGACGGCCTTCCTTCTGTCTCGGACACCCCACAACCGGGGAGCGCGTCCCCGTTTACGGGGGACACAGGGGTGAACGGAGAAAGAGTCCCCAGTTATTTCACACATGAATGAGACCTGCGTCACACGATCTGGGCGAGGAAACCCCTCCAACAGCCCACCCAGCGGGCGGGGCCCCGCAGCCCCGCAGAGGCTGATCGCCAGAGCGCAGCCAGGGCCGGCCGGCTGCCGCCGACCCGAAGGCGAGCCCTATGCAGCAGCCCCGCCACCGGATACGCGGTTCCCGTCGCCCTCTCACCCTCGCCGGAGCGACCGCCCTCGCCCTCGCGACGATGGCCACGGCCAGCTCCACCCTCCCACCGGCCAGCAGTGCGTCGGCCGGACCGGTGGCCGCCCCCCGGGGCACAGGCCTCGCCCCGTGCCGGATAGCGACGGCCATGGGGGTACAGATGTCGGAAGGCATACCGACAGCGGCCGGGTACACCCACTCGACGGGGGAGGTCAGGGCCCTGAACCTGATGATCGACTTCCCGGACGCCGAGGCGGCCGGACCGGCCGGGGACCGGCTCGCCGAATTCTTCCCCCAGACCTCCGACTGGTTCCACACCAGTTCCTACGGCCGCCTCACCTACGTCCCCGAAGCCCCGGTGAAGGACTGGCTGCGGATGCCGCGCCCCTTCTCGGAGTACGGCATCGAGCGCGGCTCACCCTACGAACCCGGCTACCGCAAGCTGGTCAGGGACCTCGTCGCCGTCGCCGACCCGAAGGTCGACTTCTCCTCCTACGACCTCGTCAACGTGCTGGTCACCCCGAACGCGGGCCCCTCCGCGCTGGACACCGTCCTGTCGGTCACCTTCTCCGGCAACGACAAGGCCCCCTCCGCCGACGGGGTGCCACTCGCCAACACGTCCTTCGTCTACAGCCGCCAGGACGACGGCTCCGGCTCGTACGCCGAGACCGGTTACCGGGTACTCCCGCACGAGAACGGCCACGTCTTCGGCCTTCCCGACCTGTACACGATGGAGGGCGGGGGCGCCGTCGGGCACTGGGACATCATGTCCGAGGACTGGGGGGCCAACAACGACCTGCTCGGCTGGCACAAGTGGAAACTCGGCTGGCTCACCAACGACCAGGTCTCCTGTGCCTCGGCGACCGGGACCAGCGAGCACACACTGGAGCCGCTGGCCACGCGAGGCGGTCCGAAGCTCGCCTTCGTACCCCTGACCGACCGGTCCGGTTACGCGGTCGAGGTACGCACCGCCGCGGGCAACGACGAGGCCGTGTGCCGGCCCGGTGTCCTCATCTACAAGGTGAGTTCCGACGTGGACACCGGGCAGGGACCCGTCTCCGTCGCGGACAGCACCGAGGACAGCGGGGGCTGCACCCGGCAGCCCAACGTCCACGCAGAGCTGTCCGATGCCGCGTTCGGCCCCGGCGACACCTTCACCGACCGGTCCAACGGCGTACGCATATCCGTCCTCGGAAAAGACGCCAAGGACACCTACCGAATACGGATCACCCGCCCCTGACCGGTACGGAAGCCGGCCCATGGGACTCACGCAGCCCTCACGGGCTCACGGGCTCACGGGCTCACGGGCTCACGGGCTCACGGGCTCACGGGCAAGGCTCGCTCCTCCCCCTCGGCTTCGGTCACCCGGCCCGGCTCACCCGCCCTGCCCCGGCCGCCCCGCCTGCCCCAGTCGGCCGACCGCCCCGCCCCGGCCGTCCGGCTCACGCCCTGCTTCCGGAACCCGGCAGTTCCTTCATCCCGTCGACCACCGCCCGCTCCGTGATCGCCGTGTGGCCGATCACGGTGCCGGCCTTGATCCCTTCGGCGTCCCGCATCTGCACCGTCCGCTCCCCCAGGTAACTGAAGGTCTTCGGATCGAAGATCCACTCCGTACGGTCACCGGAGGTCTCGTCGGTACGCGCTATGGCGATCCCGTGCCGCCCCGCCGCGTCCGTCGTGTCCTTGACGACAACCACACCCGGGATCTTCGCCGCGGCCCTGTACAGCGCGGACGTCAGCTCTGCGGGCAGCAGTTGCTCCATCACCAGGTCGCCGATCGTCGTGAAGGCTTGCTGGTCAGGGCTGTTGCCCTGCCCTTCCGTCTCCTCGTAGATCTTCTTCAGGAGGACGTCCGGGTCGGTGGTCAGCGTCTTGAGATAGTCGTAGCTCGGGGCGTTGAGCGAAGGCTCCGGGGTCTCGCCATCGCCCTCGAGGGTCATCCCTTCCTCGGAGGTGGTGCCGTTTCCCGGCTCGATCAGCCAGCCCTTACGCCCGTCCGGTGACATCCAGACCTGGCGGGGGTGCAGCTTCTGCACATAGGTCTCGCTCTTCCCCGTGTCGGCGTCCTCCGAGATCGTCAGCCAGGAGACCTCGCTCTCGATGTAGATGAACTGACCGGGCCGGGGGTCGGGCAGCTGTTCCCGCACGGCAGCCCCGGAGATCCGGTCGACCGTGCCGCCCAGCCCTTCCGTCGTGCCCTGGGCCACCTGAACGACCGACGCGCGGACGGATCCGGGTGGCGGACCACCCGCCTCGGCGGCCTCCCCGCCCGTCAGCTGTGCGGCCCCCGCCGCACCGGCCAGCACCGCGACGGCCACGGCGGCGCCGATCAGCGCGAGCCGCCGTCCGGTACGGCGTGGCGCGCCGGACGCCACTGCTCCCGTTTCCGGATTCGAGCCGGGGCGCGGCGGGTGGGCACGGAGCCCCTCGTCCACGTCCGCTTCCCTCTGTGCCCCTGCCTGCCGGATCTCGTTCATCAGGTGCTCCTCGAGCGTGGAGAGGCGGTCACGGGAGAGCACCGGGTCGCCAGGCGCCGGCAGCAGCCCCGCCATGTCCACATGGTCGAGCGGCTCTCGGCGCCGCCGCCAAGGGGTGCGATTCATCGGTTCCTCTCCTCGGTCGACCGGGCCACACCGATGCGGCCACCCTGTACTTGTCCGCCCGGCCGGACGGGTTCCACGTTTCCACGTCGACGGCGCAGCTCCCCGTCCGTGAGCTTGCGCAGTCTGGACCGCGCCCGGAACAGCCGTGAACGCACCGTGCCCACCGGGACGCCCAACGCCTCCGCGGCCTCGGCGTACTCAAGGCCGGACCACACGCACAGGGTGAACACCTCACGCTCGCCCCTGCGTAACTGGCTCAACGCGGCTTTCACCGCCGCCAGTTCCTCGGAGTCGGTGATCCTCCCGACCAGTTCGTCCGCGAAGTCGGGCAGCACGTCCCGCAGCGGCAACCGGGCCAGCGCCCTGTCATGACGCCGGGCCGCGCGGCCGGTGTTGCGCAACACGTTGACCGCGATTCCCATCAGCCACGGGCGCGGACTGTCCCCCTCGTCCCGCAGCTTCTCGCGCAGCCGCCACGCCTCCAGGAAGGTCAGCGACACGACGTCCTCGGCCGCGGCCCAGTCGCCCGTGGTCCGCACCGCGTGCCGGTAGACCAGTTGCGCGTGTTCACGGAACAGCTCCCGGAAGGCGTCCGGATCGCCTGCGCGGATGCGGGCATGCAACGAGTAGTT